>JBKJLB010000097.1:0-2536 GCA_046597075.1 Pelobium sp. | reverse complement strand
CTAAGAATAAAGACTAACTAGGTGTCTATACTCTTGGTTCTTGATTCCCTTATCTTTACTAGAATGATAAAAAAACATATCCCTAACGCACTTACTTGTGCCAACCTAGTTTCTGGTTGTATTGGAATTGTTTATGCATTTAACGGCGACCTTAAAACGGTTGCCTTTTTTGTGATTATTTCTGGTGTTTTCGACTTTTTTGATGGCTTTGCAGCCCGATTATTAAACGTAAAATCTGCGATTGGGAAAGAATTAGACTCCTTAGCCGATATGGTGAGTTTTGGATTTTTACCAAGCGTGGTAATTTTTCAATTATTAGGGGGCAACACCAATTTCTTGGCTTATGCTGGATTTCTAATTGCAGTATTCTCTGCGCTAAGACTAGCTAAATTTAATATTGATGAGAGGCAAACAGAAGAATTTATTGGTTTAAATACGCCTATGAATACTTTTTTTATCATCTCTCTTCCCTATTTAGCAGATCAATTTAATTGGGTAACTAACACCTACCTTCTGTTAGCAATTACAATAATTTGCAGTTTACTATTGGTAAGTGAAATCAAATTGTTTTCTATGAAAATAAACGGTTTAAATTGGAACAAGAATAAATTTAAATTCATTTTTATAATTCTTTCGATTCTATTGCTCGCTTTTCTTAAATTTGCTGCGTTACCAATCATTTTGATTTTATATATCCTTTTCTCACAAATACACTTCAAATATTCTCAATGAAAAATCATGATTAAATAGAACCTCAAAAAGGGAATCAATTAATAATCATGATTGCTTCATCAACATTAAAAAATAAACAATAAAAAGATGAAAAAATTTTTAGCCGATATAGATGTAATGCCATTAAAAGAAATCTTAGACCCTCAAGGTAAGGCTGTAACTGGCAGTATGAAAAACTTGGGTTTACCTGAAATTTCTAATGTTAGAATTGGCAGACACATCACTTTAGAAATTGATGCCGACTCGAAAGAAACCGCTACTGAAAAAGTAGAAACAGCGTGTAAAAAATTACTGGCTAACTTAATTATGGAGAGTTACCAATATCATATTAAAGAGCTTTAGCCGTTGGCTTCAAGCTCTTTCTTTTTATCTTCTAGTTTTAGATAAATGATTTGAAGAACCTCCTTTATGTCTTCGAAATCCGCCTTTATACCTTCGAAATCTACCCCATCTCTGGCTCTACTTTCTATTGACGTCATCACCAGCATTGCAGACTCTACACCCATAAAAGTTAAGGTTGGTTTAATTTTATGAGCCATTTCTGATACTCTTTTCCAATCCTCAATGCTTAATGCGGCTTCCAATTGATTAACATATCCAGGTGTTTGTGCCTGAAAAATATCAATCATTTCGATCATAAATTCGCTATTATTATCAGACACTTCTTTTAAATATGTTAAATCAATTATTATGTTTCTATCTAAACTCATATAGCATTTCTAACGTTCAATTTTTTAACTGCTAAATCATCCTCACAGTTTAAATATATACTTTTAATATTTTGTTTTAAAACAGGATGGATAAAATCTGCTGCTATCTCGAACAAGGGTAACAACACAAATTTACGGATATTTATTAATGGATGGGGAATTTTTAAAAAATCAAGATTAATTATTTCATGATCGTAAAATAAAATATCTATGTCAATAGTTCTCGCATCCCACTTTTCATGCCTTTTTCTACCTAAATTAATTTCTATTTGTTGCGTTATTTTTAAAAGTTCTTCTGGAAGTAATTTTGTTTCAATTTCCAAAGCTAAATTTAAATAATCGGGTTGGTTTTCTTTACCCCAAGCCTTAGTCTCGTAAATAGAAGATTGTTTTTTAATGCTTCCAACTAATTGACTAATGTTTATTAAGGCAAGACTAATATTTTCAAATCTATCTCCTAAATTCCCTCCTATCGATAAAAACACCTTACTCATAAATATGTTGTAACAATTACTTTGTTTAGCTATCTAAAAATTATATTTGCAAAGTAGCATTTTTAATAAAAAAAATTACCAATGAAACAATTCTTTAAGTTTGTTTTTGCCTCTATGTTGGGGTTTGTATTATCCTCGGTTGTCATATTTATCATTATGATTGCTTTTATAACTGCCGTAATTAGTAAATCTAATGATAAAGTAGAGGTAAAAGATAATACTATTTTACACGTAAATTTAAATTTACCAATTACAGAAAGAAGTTCATCAAACCCTTTAGATAATTTAGATATTGGACCTTTTAAAGGTGAAAAAATGCTGGGTTTAAATGAAATTTTAAAAAGTATTAAAACAGCCAAAACAGACGATAACATCAAAGGCATTTACTTAGATGTAAGCTACATGATGACGGGTTATGCAACTATTGAAGAAATTAGAGACGCTTTAGTTGATTTCAGGAAGTCCGGAAAATTCATTATCGCTTACAGTGAAGTTTACACTCAGGGAGCCTATTATTTAGCATCAGTAGCAAATAAAGTTTATTTAAATCCACAAGGGATTTTAGAATTAAAAGGACTTAATTCTGAATATACTTTTTTT
>JBKJLB010000080.1:0-6113 GCA_046597075.1 Pelobium sp. | reverse complement strand
GCTGCTAATCACACAATTAAAAATAATCCCCCGAAAGGAATTATTTTTTCTTATGTCTGTTTTTTCTTAAGCGTTTTTTACGCTTGTGAGTAGCCATTTTATGTCTTTTTCTTTTCTTACCGCTTGGCATAACTTTAAATTTTAAATGTTTTTATTAATTATTTAGTTCTTTTATTTTGTTGTCTACAAATTGCGTTAGACTTGGATCTGCAGCTAGTTCTTTTGCTTTTTGATAAGCTAAAATTGCTTCAGGTTTTTGCCCTAAGTTTTCGTAACTGGTAGCTAAATAAAACCATACTTCTGGAGATGGTTTCACATCGATTACCGTTTTAAATCTATCCACGGCCTTTTGAAACTGGCCAGACTTCATAGAGAATAAACCTAAATTCATGTTTGCTTTAACATTTCTAGGGTCTTCTTTTACCACTCCCAATAACAACTGAATACCTTGCATCGGACTTTCAGTTCCTTTAACGTAGGCAATTCCTAAGCCTGTTTTGGCATCTAAGCTATTGGCATTAATTTCTAATGCTTTGTTGTAAGCATTCATTGCTTTACTCAACAAGCCAGCCGTAGCTGTTGTATCTCTAAAATTTTGGTATCCTTCTGTAAATCTATCTCCGGTAATCAGCCAGTTTTCATAAGTTGGTTGAACTTTAGCAATTGCCTCGTAAGCAAAAGCAGCAGGAGCAGGTTGATTTACATCGTCCCATTTTTTAGCAATTTCTTGTTGAATTTTAACGGCATCAACACCAGATATGTTTTTTAATTGAGCCTCTAATTTCTCAATATCTGCCGCAAGGCTAGCATTAATTGTTTGTTTGGCAAAAGTAGAAACACTACTTTCTGATACAATAGCTTCGGGTTGTCCACCTGCAGTTGCGGTAGTTTGCATCCCACGGCCTTCTTTCGGCTTTACTAGACCTTTAATATCTAAACTGTACAATACAACCATCAATAAACCTACTGATCCGATTAGTATATATTGTTTAGATTTTAACATGATTATTAAGCTTAAATTGAGGCTTTGTTACCAGTTTTTACCTTGTCAACAAAAACTTTTGCTGGCTTAAAGCTAGGCACAAAATGTTCTGGAATGATGATGGCAGTGTTTTTTGAAATATTTCTAGCTGTTTTCTTAGCTCTTTTTTTCACCACAAAACTACCAAAACCTCTAACGTAAACGTTTTCTCCACTCACCATCGAGCTCTTTACTACTTTAAAGAACGCCTCAACAGTTTCCTGTACATCTACTTTCTCAATTCCGGTTTTACTTGCGATTTCTGCAATAATTTCTGCCTTTGTCATTTCTATATTTTCTTTTATTATTGTTTTGTACTCAAAAGATTTGGGGTTGCAAAAGTATTGCTTTTAGTTGTAATTGGGAAATTAATTGAGCTTTTTTTACAACAATCACCTATCTTACAAGCTTTAAGCTATTTCGTTCACTAATTTTTACAATTATAAGATTAATTTATGACCTTTTCTCAAAGGCTAATTGGCTGGTATAGAAAGAATAAGAGAGACTTACCTTGGAGAGATACAAACGATGCTTATTTAATTTGGCTGTCTGAAATTATACTTCAACAAACCAGAGTAGAGCAGGGAACGCCATATTATTTAAAGTTTGTTGATGCTTACCCTACGGTAAAGAGCTTCGCGGCAGCAAGTGAGGATGAAATTTTAAGATTATGGCAAGGTTTGGGCTACTATTCACGAGGGCGCAACATGTTAAAGACCGCTCGAAAAGTTGTTGAAGAGCATTCAGGGAAATTTCCTGAAGGCTACAAAGAGTTGATTCAGTTAGTGGGTATTGGTGAATATACAGCGTCAGCTATTTCATCTTTTTCATCAAACGAAGCAAAGGCTGTAGTTGATGGTAATGTTTACAGGTTTCTATCGAGATATTTTGGTGTAGATACACCCATAAATTCCACTATAGGGAAAAAGGAATTTCAGGCTTTAGCCGATGAAGTTTTGGACCATACTAATGCCGGAGAACATAATCAAGCAATGATAGAGTTTGGTGCTTTACAATGTAAACCCAAGAATCCAAATTGTGAGCTTTGTCCTTTTAATGTTTCTTGTGTTGCTTTTGAGCTAGGAAAGGCGAATGTTTTGCCAGTAAAGTTGAAGAAACTTAAAATTAGAGAGCGTTTTTTCTATTTCTTTCTGGTGATTAAGAATGATGAAATATTAATTAAACGTAGATCAAATGCTGATATTTGGGCTGGTTTACACGATTTACCATCCATTGAATTTGTGGAAAGAACTGCAGTAGATAAATTAGTACTTCATCCTGACTTTAATGATTGGTTTGATCCTGAAGCCGTGATTTATTCAATATCAGATGAGGTTAAACATATTTTAACACACCAGCGATTGTATGCCCGTTTTGTTCATGTCGAAAAAATTAATGAGGAATTTTTGTCTAAAAATGACTGGTTTTGGACGAAAATAAGCGAATTAGATAAATATGGACAGCCAAAATTAATTTTTGAGTTCTTGAAAAAATACCTAAATTGAGTAAAAATTAGCCTATAGATATGTCAGGAATTAACAAAGTTATTTTAGTAGGTCACCTTGGTAAAGATCCAGAGGTGAGACATTTAGACGGTAATGTAACCGTTGCTAGTTTCCCTTTAGCAACTTCTGAAACGTATAATAAAGACGGAAAGCGTATTGAGCAAACAGAATGGCATAATATTGTGATGTGGAGAGGCTTAGCTGATGTAGCTGCAAAGTATCTGCAAAAAGGTAAATTGGTATATATAGAAGGTAAATTAAGAACCCGTTCTTTTGAAGATAAGGAAGGTCATAAAAAATATAGTACAGAGGTAGTTGCCGAAAACTTTACCATGTTAGGTAGACGAAGTGATTTTGAAGGTAGCCCTACTGGTGGTGAAACTACAGATAGTGAGTCTGCTGGAACCAGTAACCCCACTAAATCTGATGAGTATTCTTTAGATGCCTCAGAAGACGATTTACCATTCTAAACCTAAATTAAAAGAGGGATGATTCTGTTAATTTTCTATGTTCAATAATTAATTAATGTTAGAGATTGAAGAGGATACCAGCCCAGCGCTTATTGCTTGAAGGCGTATGAGCGCCCCCGCCTGCCCAAAGCAATTGTCATCATGGAACACCCAGAAACAAAAAAAGCGACCTTAAAGTCGCTTTTATTTTTTGATTATTTCCCTCCAGGAGGGCAATTTTCTTTTAAGAATTTAGTATAGGTTAAAGCTAAATGCCTGCTTGTTCCTGCACCCTCAGAAATGCCATGTGTTCTGTTTGGATAACTCATCAACTGAAATGTTTTTCCGTATTTAATTAATTGATTGATCATTTGCTCGGCATTGTTATAATGCACATTATCATCACCTGTTCCATGCACTAATAATAAATTTCCCTTTAAATTTTTTGCATGAGCAAGCGGAGAATTATCTACAAAGTAATGTTTATCCTCTGGTAATAAACCCATATAGCGTTCTTGATAAATGTTATCGTAATTCAACTGATTATCAACTGCTGCAATAGAAATTCCAGTTTGATAAATATCAGGGTATTGCATCAGTAGACTTAGGGTTGATGAACCGCCACCACTCCAGCCCCAAACAGCTATACGATTCTTATCTACATAATCCCATTTCAAAATTTCTTTTGCTGCCATTGCTTGGTCTCGAATGTTAATATTACCAATGTTATGGTAAATTGATTTACGCCATTCGCGGCCTTTTGGTGCCGGAGAGCCACGTCCTTCTACAGACATATAAATATAGCCATCTGCAGCCATGTCACCAGTATACAACCTATTAAAGCCTGTGCCAAACCTATCTACCACGGTTTGCGAAGCGGGCTCACCATAAACATAAAATACAACTGGGTATTTCTTGGTAGGATCAAAGTTTTTGGGCTTTACCATCCATCCATCCATATCAATGCCATCCTCAGTTTTTATATTGAAAAATTCGACTTTTGGCATAACTAAGCTACTGTACCTCTTATCAACTTCGCCACCACTTAAAATTTTATGATCAGGTAAAGAAACTACATCACTTAATGGGGCTAAGGTAGCACTTGAATAATCATGAAATGCCAATTTTCCGTTAGGAGAAATATCATAACTATGTGTTCCAGTTTCCTCATTTGGGGTTACTTTAACTGCATTGCCACCTTTAATGCTTACTCTGTATAAATATTTCTGAGTTGCATTATTTGGTGATGCCATAAAATATAGACTCCCACCTTTTTCATCAACTAAATTTAATTCTATCGCATCAAAAGCGTCTTTTGTTAAAAGAGTTTCTTTTCCGTCTAATCCTATAGCATAAATATGTCTCCAACCATCTTTGTCACTTAACCAAATGAATTTCTTCCCTCCTTCAATCCAAGTCCAACCGGTAGCTTCAGCTTTTGCATCAACCCATGCTTTTTCGGTTTCACTGTAAATGGTTTTTGAAGAATTATCAGCAACATTCAGCAACATAATTTTGCTTTCATTTTGTCTTCTATTTAATTGCTGAATAATTAATTGAGATGAGTTATTAGCCCATTCCATTCTTGGGATATAATGTTGCACTGCATCACCAGGAACATTCATCCATTTTGTTTTTGCTGTTGAAATATCAACCACGCCTACTTTACAATTGCTTGGATCTTCACCTACTACAGGGTATTCTATCGGAACGGTAAAAGGATATAAAGAGTCAGTTGTGTTCAACATCAAATAATTCTTGATTTTGCGAGCATCAATTTGCCAATAAGCGATTGATTTACTGTCTGGCGACCATCTAAAACCATCGCGGCAATCCAGCTCTTCTTCGTAAACCCAATCAAAAGTTCCATTTATCAAACGCAGCGTTCCATCAGTTGTTAACGCTTTGGTTTCCCCAGTTGCTAAATCTTCCACATAGATATTGTGCTCACTCACATAAGCTACTTTGGATGCATCCGGAGAAAACTTAGTGAACATTAATGATGATTTGGGCTTGTTTTTACCAACCTGCTTTAAAGTTTTAGCTTGCAAATCGTAAACCCAAGAATCTCCTCGGGTATCATAACGCCAAACTTTTTTAGTGTTTGTGTTGATTAGCACTTTTTTATTTCCATCTGCGAAAGCGAACCTCACCACATCCAAAGGCTTTTCACCTTTTGGAGTTAGCATTTCTTTCGAGATTAAAACAGCCGTTTTTGAGGCATCCATGGCGTCTACCTGAACGATATTACCATCTTCAACTCGCTTAATCTTATTTCCATCAGCAGACCAATAAGTACCTTGACCCCATTGAGCATAAGCGCCTGAAATGATGAATAAAAATAGAATGCTAAGTAAAAATTTTAGTTTAAAATGTTGCTTCATTTTTATTGATTTAGATTTATGATTATTCTACACCAGTTACTCTACTTGGTGTTTCTTTTCCTTTTACAATTGAAGTAGAACTAATGGCAATTGCTTTGATAATTTCGGTAATGTTTTCAATATTCATTGACTCGAACTCATCATCAACCGAGTGGTATAATTTATCGGTATCAATTTGGTCTGATGAAATGGTATGTGCTGGAACACCTAAACGAGCCAATGTTGCATTGTCCGATCTAAAGAATAAATTCTCTTTTGGGTATGGATCTGGATAAAACTTAAAGCTTGTTCCTTCTAAGTTCTTTTGTAAGATTTTACCAAAGTCAGAACGTTCGTAACCAGTAATAAAGGCATTATTTTTTCCAAATTTTGATTCTTTGCCTATCATTTCGATGTTGAACATGGCTACTACTTCATCAGGATTTAATTGCTTAGAAAAATATTGAGAACCATAACCGCCAATTTCTTCGGCTGTAAAAGCTACAAAAATTATAGTGCGTTCGTTATCCTTTTTCTGAGCAAAATATCTAGCTAATTCTATCACAGCGGTTGTTCCAGATGCATCATCGTCTGCTCCGTTAGCTATTGAATCTTGTCCAACAGCTTTAATAGTCCCTAAATGATCATAATGACCAGAGAAAACAACATATTCATTTGGTTTTGATTTACCAGGCAAAACACCAATCACATTGAAAAGAGGGGTTTTATTAATGGTATTGGTGAAATTTGCTTGGATACTTTTCGTTTGCGAATC
>JBKJLB010000073.1:0-8101 GCA_046597075.1 Pelobium sp. | reverse complement strand
GATAAATCAGTAATTACTTTAGCTCCCCAAATTGGATGTTCTGTAGGATCGGTTTTTCCATCTCCATTTATATCTGCCGTATTTGGATCTGTTACCTTACCAAAGTAAACATTTCTTAAAAAGAAATCGAATTTATTAACACTATAAGTATGGGATAAGTTAGCCTTCATTCTTGGAAATGATTGTTCCAAAAATATTTTACTTCTTTCTGAAAAATATCTACCGACTTGCCCAGCACTAACTAAAAGAGGTGAAGCATGAATGTCTCCAACTTGTTTTGTTTCTGAAATTGTACCTGATAAATCAGTTTTTAAAGACGTTTTATTAGAGAAATAAGCTTTATGTGTAATTACTAAATCAATACCTTTAGATCTAGTATCAATTGCATTTGAAAAGAAAGCGGCTGCAGTTGCGTTGGCAGCATCAAAAGCGGCTTGTAATGGCCCAGCAGCAGATGGTCTTGCAAACTGGTCAGTTAAAACAACTCTATCATTAATTTTTATCAAATAAGCGTCTGTTGTTAATGTTAGATTAGCGGATGGAATTTTAGCTGTAAATCCAATACTAGCGCTCGTTGATTCTTCTTGTTTAAGTTGTGGAATGCCTAATGATTTTGCAACAAATGAATCATTACTAAAAGTACCCACTTCAAATGGTACACCCCCAACAAATTGTGTAGCGGTTGAGTTAAAATAAATTTGATGTAAAGATGGTGCTCTAAATCCTGTAGATACAGCTCCCCTCAAATTTATATCCTTAGTTAGTTTATATCTGGTTGCAAATTTAAAGTTTGTGGTATTTCCAAAATCAGAATAATTTTCAAATCTGACAGCACCATTAACCAACCACTTAGAAGTTACATCTAATTCAACGTCAGTATAAAGCGCAAAACTATTTCTTCCTTTGTTAAGTGAATTTTCTGGTCTAAAACCTGGAAATACTTGTGATCCTCCAGCCCTAACGCTGCCATAAAAATCTGTTGGCTTTAAGTTAGCTGCTGTAGTAGCAGTTACCACCGCATTATTGATATCATATGAGTTATAAGATTCTGCTTGACCCGGAGAAATTTCAAAATTTTCTTTACGATACTCTGAACCAAATGCCAGGTTAAACCCTTCTAAGAAGTCATATTTCTTGCTCATATCAAAGTTTATTGTATTTTGACTAAAGGCTAATTTACCTGCATCGAATACAAGCGGAGAATTTTCTCTTAGTGTTGCGTTTAAAGTATTTTCAATTTGATATTTAAAAGAGTTTCTACCAAATGTATTACTCAAATCAAAGTTCCAGTTTTCAAAAATTTTACCTCGTAAACCGCCAGCAAAAGAAACATCTGTAATATCAGAATGAATCTCTGGTAAAAAACCATTAGGGTAAAGTGCTGTGTAAGCTCTTGATTGGTCTGCTCTTCTATAGAAACCTGCTGCATCTCCCTTTCTAAAACTTGTACCTCCAAATGCATAAACCTCTACACTATTACTAATAGGATATGCTGCATTTACAAAAAATTGAGATCCTTGCAGTGCAGATTGACCAACTCTCATGTTAAAGTCCCTCCGTTGTAAACCTCTAAAAGCTAATTCTCCCGCAGTTGCGTCAAATTTCAAAGCAGTTTGCATAGCAGATATAGAAGTAGCTGCTGCAATATTTGTTTGTTGTGCAGCAGTGAAATAACTCACTTTAGGCGCATAAGTTTTTATTGCAGTTAAGATTTGAGCACTATTTGGCGTGTTATTAATATTGCCAAATAAAGAATTTATATTAAGTCCTGCCGCTGCCGCTCTGTTTTCAATCGCATTAAATGCGCTAAATAGTGTTCCGGTATCATCTTTCGCTCGGCTAGTACCATCCCTTAGTTGCAAACTTGCAGTTAAGTTTATAAAACTTTTTTCTTTACCTAAGCCTGTTCCATAATTTGCATCAAATTGCAAATTCTTACCATCTATACCTCCTCTATGATCGTTTGCTCCTTTAGAGAAATTAGCCGAGTTGTATAAGGAAACATCTAATTTATTTGTATTCTTTTTAAGCCCAATATTTATAACTCCAGCAATAGCATCTGAACCATATTGTGCAGAAGCTCCGTCTCTCAAAACTTCAATCTTATTAATAGCAAAAGCAGGTATCGCGTTCATATCTGTTCCAACAGCACCTCTACCCGAAGTTCCGTTAATATTGACTAACGAAGAGTTATGTCTTCTTTTTCCATTCAATAATACCAAAACTTGGTCAGGACCTAACCCCCTTAATTGTGCAGGGTCTATATGATCTGTACCATCAGCTACCGTCTGGGTATTTGAAGTAAATGAAGGCGCCGCCATGTTTAAAATTGCGTTAACACTAACTTGAGCTCCTTGTGTCATTAAACTTTGAACATTAATTACATCAATTGGCACAGCAGATTCAGTAACTGTTCTACTTGGGTTTCTAGTACCTGTAACTACAACGTCACTTAATAGTGTCCCGTTTGACTTTAATGTGATAGATAGATTATTTGATGTAATGGTAACTGTTTGAGATTCGTAACCAATATACGAAATGGTTAAAGTCTCATTCATTCTTGCAGTTAAAGTAAACTTTCCATCCACATCAGTGACAGAACTTACTTTGCTATTGTTAACTTTTACAGTGGCACCCGGAAGTGGAGTATTTGTATCATCTTTTACTGTTCCAGAAACTTTAATTTCCTGAGATAATGCATTTAGGCTGTAACCTAAAAAAAATAAAAATAATAGTTTTTTCATGCTCTAGTTAATATTTAGTTAATGTTAATTAACTGCAAGATAATAAACATTTGAGTATAATAGAAATTTTTATACAATAATGATAATTATTATTAATAATTTTAACAATACTTCATTAATGAATGAGATTAATTACGCTATTTATAACCGAATTTTTTTTGATCAAAAGGCAACTTAACAATATGCAATCCTATTGTATTGCGTGAGTCAATTACTTCCCTATCTTCTCTAAAAACTCAGCTATATGCTCATTCAAAAATTTTGAATCTTCAGGATTTGGAGCCGCACCAGCTGGATGTCCCCATAAAGAAGGAATGGGAGCAAATTGAACCTTAGGAATAAATTGTTGCTCGTATTTAGCATCTTCCAATGGGAAATATAAATCAGTCACAGATGGCATATATAAAACTGGTACCTTAATGGATGCTAAAGCTTTTTCTACATCCCCATTAAAACCTTTGGTATTCCCTACATTATTAGATGCCCAGGTTTTCATTTGTAAAATTAAATCGTTGGCATCAGCACCGGGTATAAAATTGGTTCTATAATTATTTAATACCTGTTCAAAGGTTAAGGAAGGGTTATTAGGATTTTTCCATAATTCTTTTCGCCACCATTCTTGCGAGAATAACCAACCTGTCCAAACAACTGCAAAGGCTTCTAAACCTTTTTTAGGTTGAGTTTTATACGCTCCATTTTGGAAAGCATTATCAGCAGTTAAAGCAGCAATTTGTCCTTCTAATCTAACAATTCCATGTCCGTACGTTTTAGCAGTGCTAGAAGTAGTCACAATGCCGTCCATAAAATCTGGATAACTAACTGCCCATTGAAAAGCCTGCTGACCACCCATTGAAAAACCAATGACTGCTTTTAAGTGGTTCACCTTAAAAACTGTTGTTAATAACTGATGTACGGCTTCTACATTATCTCTAATGGTCATGATTGGAAAACGTGGGCCATGCAAAGGTTCTGGCGTGTTACTAGGTGAGGATGATCTTCCATTTCCAAAAAGCTCGGTTGATACTAAAAATAGCTTGGTAGTATCTAATGCTTTTCCCGGACCAATAATCCACTCGTAGCCTCGTAATTTTGCCATATAATGTGATGGTAAAAGAATCACATTATCTTTTCGAGCATTTAAATGACCATAAGTACCGTAAACAATGTGAGCTTCTGGTAGAATTGCACCACTTTCTGTTTTAAAATTCTTGATGATAAAATCTTGTTTTGAAGGTCCTTGATTAGGATTTTGCGCAAAGATTTGTGAAGAAACCAACAAAAAAAGGATAATTAGTTTTTTGATCATTTGAAGTGCGGATTAAACTTATAATTATTTTAATCAATAAATCTAAATAGAAATAGTTTGCTTAAGCTATATTAAGGATGTGATTTTTCTATTACAACAATTAGCTATCTACTACCACTTTATCAACATAGTTAGAATTCATAATTCCTAAAACACCCATATATTTAAGTTTAAAGGTAATCTGATCACCTACCTTGTATCCTGCTTGGTTTTGGTCAACATCTAAAACCAACATGTCTGAACTGGCTTCTATAATCGTGATTCCATCGTCTTCTGGGATTAAATATTGGGGATTACAGTCTAATAAACCAATATCTAAAATTGCTCTGTAAGAGTTTTTACCATAATCTTCGGCTGGATATTCTGGTGTATCGCCAGCAACGTTAAAACCTTGCTCACCACTAGGGACTTTTGGCTTCTCGTATAACTCAATGATTTCTGCATACAGCCTAAAAACATCATTATTCATCCCCACAATGGTTTCATTGGTGAATAAATCCAATCCAAAAAATAAAACCTCTCCCACTCTAAAATGATTGATCTGCTTAGGTAACTGTTGTTTCAACAATAAAGGAAGCGTCACACTGGTTCCCCCAGAAATCCATGGAATGTGAATATTAAATTTAGTTTCTATTAATTGCTTGTAAAAACTTAGCTGAATCAACTTATCTTCTGACGGCATGATACCATTCAAACAATTCAAGTTAGTCCCTAAGCCTACAATGTTGATGTTTGGTAAATTACATACCTGTTCATAAAAATCGGTTAAATTGCCGCCCAAAACACCTTCACGTAAATCACCCATTTCTACCATGATGATTACTTTATGTGTTTTCCCTTGCTTTTCTGCCTCTACACTTAACAATTGAATGGTGGATAAATCGGTATTAAAACTTACATCTGCATATTTTATAACATTTGGAATGTTTCGTTTTGCTGGTGGTTTAATATAAACCGTTTGCGAATTTGGTGCTACTTTCTTCACCATTTTTAAATTAGTAATTCGCGTATCATGAAACTCAGAAACACCCAATTTTACCAATTCTTCTAAAAAGTTTTGATTTCCGCACAATAATTTAGACACCACGCCCCACTCGATCTGATTCTCTAAAAACCAATCCTCCAGCATTTTATAATTGTGAGATAATTTATTTCTATAAAGTTTTAAATAAGCCATTAACTAATTATTTTTCTTGGTATATCATGTGGCAAACGGGTTAGCAATTCGTAATTTAACTGATCACTCATTTCGCCAAATGAAGCCACCGTAATTGAATTCTCGCCCTGACTACCTATCAAAGTCACTTCATCTCCTTTTTCCACCTCGGGCAAATGAGTGATGTCTACACATAAAGCATTCATGTTAACAATACCGCAAATAGGGACTTCAATTCCACGAATTAAAACTTTACCAGTATTGCTTAAACTTCTGCTATAACCATAAGCATAACGTACAGGGATAACCGCTACAGTGATATCGGCGTATGCTTGATAGCTGATATTGTAACCTATATATTCTCCTTTAGCGACAGGTTTCACTGTCATTACCTTACTTTTCCAGCTAATTAAACGTTTTAAAGTTTGGTCACTTTCCCTGCTGTGGCCGTTGAAGCGAACTAAAGTCTCCTCGTTGGGCCAAAACCCATATTGCATAATCCCTATTCGTACTAAATCACCAATGGTTTCTGGATAATTGATCATCGCTGCCGAGCAAGCGCTATGAATATATTTAGGTTTAAGATTTTCTTGATGGAGCATTACCTTTGCTTCTTCAAATAACTGAATTTGGTGTTGAACCCTAAAATCATTAACCAAGCTTTCTGCTCCAGCATAATGCGTACAAAAACCTATTAAATCTATGTGTTCTTTATTGTCTTTAACGATTTCAAACACCTTTTGTAGTTGCGCTAACAAAAAGCCTGTTCTGTTCATCCCAGTTTCCACCTCAATATGTATTTTAGCTTTTTGCTTACACAGTTTCGAAAACAGAATCGCCTGATTCAATCGTTCAAAATCAAAAACGTAGAATTCTATCCCGCTTTCAATTGACCATTTTAAAGATTCATTATCCGTCATCCCCATAATCATGATGTCAAAATGATCTGAAATTTGGGTTTTAATTCGGTAAGCTTCATCAGCAGAATAAACAGCAAAATAATCCACACCAATGTTTATGGCCATTTTTACAAATGTCAATATACCATGACCATAGGCATTCCCTTTTACAACACTGCAAAAGCGCACTCCTTCCCCACATTGATTTCTAATAAAATCTATGTTGTGCTGATACGCTTCTTTATTAATTTCTATAGTGGAAGTCTCAAACATGATTTAATCTTTGTTGGATGATTTTTGTGAAAATTTTAATACCATAAGGAATTAACTCATCAGGAAAATCATAATCTGGATGATGTAAAGCAGGTTGATTTAAACCCGAGCCTAAGCCAAACAAACATCCTTTAAATTTTTGTGTAAAATATCCAAAATCTTCTCCCCATTTAAATGGAAATTCCTTTTCTATAAGTTTAAAATTAAGTTCTTGGGCTGCTTTTCTTACTAAATCTACACTTTCTTGGCTGTTTTCATTGGCATAGAAAGATTGCAAAAACTCGTATTCTAACTTTAGTTGGTATTTGCTTGAAATAGTTTGAACGGCCGTAATCAACTTATTTTCTAAATCCTTTAATTGTTGATTTGTCCAGCACCGGCAGGTGAAATGGATTTCGGCAGCTCCTGCAGAAACTCCGTATGCCTTTTCTCCCATATTGATGTGAATTGGAGTAATGAGTCCGAAATCCTCTGATTTTGGTTGATTATGACTTAATTCAGTCGCTTTTAGTAAAATATCGGCAACAGCCAAGGCAGGATTGATTCCATTTTCGGGTTCGGCAGCGTGAGCCGTTTTACCATTTAATTTAATAATGATACTTTTTACCGCCGCTGTAAAAGCTTGATTTTTAACAACTACTGTACCTAGTTCTTCGCCTGGCAAATTATGTAAAGCAAATACTTCATCAAAATGAAATTGGCTAAATTTAGGATCGTTAATCACAACCTCCGCCCCTTCTCCAGTTTCTTCTGCTGGTTGAAAAAGTAAACTCACCTTTCCTTTCGGAGGTGGATTTTGCGAAATCTCTTGAGCTAAACCTGTTAAAATAGCCATGTGCCCATCGTGACCACATTGATGACCTTTACCCTCAATAACCGATTGATAGGAAAGTCCAGAAGTTTCTTGAATTGGCAAACCATCTAACTCACTCCTAAATAATAATGACGGGCCATCTTCACCAGAATCAAAAATCACTAAAAATCCATTTCCACCTATTTTCTCAATTACTTGACTAGGATTAAACGGTTTAATCTTTGCAAGCAAGAATTTAGCAGTTTCTTGCTCTTGACCTGAAATTTCTGGATGTTGATGAATGTATTGGCGTATTTGAGTTAATTCGTTTATCATCTCTGCAAACGCATTTCTAGGTATTTATTCGTAAATCCTAAACGCTCATATAGTTTCTTTGCAGGATTATCGGGCTCTACATGCAATGCAATATTCCCTTTGGCATGCCCAATTGCTTTTTTCATTAATTGACTGCCCATTCCTTTCCCACGTTGATTTTCATGGACAGCAATGTAAACCAGGATATTCTCTGGGATAAAGCCTTCCATTCCGGTTTCGTTGATAATTACAGCACCAACAATTTCATTATCCTCTATCCCTAAAGTAATAAAACCTCCCTTTTCAGGATTAAAAACATAAGCAATACATTTTAAAATATCCTCTTTTTTATCTCCAAACCTATCCAAATGAACTTCCAAGAATGATGCAATGGTATCATTCGTAAATTTTTGGTCTATACCATTCTTTTGGTCTATTATTTTAAATTCCATAAATGTGATTAACTTTTAACTTCTACTTAATTTACGACAGCTTAAACTCGAATTAGTTTGGCTAAAGCCGATTGCTTTCATTTCGATAATCTCAATAAAATTTAGACTTTCAAGAAGATAAAACCTCAAAAAATAAATCGATTGATTTATAAAAACAAGAAAG
>JBKJLB010000405.1:0-2933 GCA_046597075.1 Pelobium sp. | reverse complement strand
ATCAAGGATATCTCTGAACTATTAGACATCGACAATCCTTATGTCGCCTTGCAAATTGCGCATCAGTATAAGAATCTAAAATATCTAAGCAAGGTTCAAATCAATCAGATTACATCTTTCGAGGAAAAATATGATTTCCATACTCAAAAATCTCAGGCGGCAGAAACCATAGCTCGATATAATTTCATAAATGAGGTTTTAAGTGATACCGTTACTTATAAATCTGTTGCCCTAGAAGAAAACATCAGCAATAAAATAGATCATTATTTAACCCATAAAGTTTGGGGTTTTGCAATTTTCATTGCAATTCTATTTGCAATTTTCCAGTCTATTTTTGCTTGGTCAGAATATCCAATGGCTATTATCGAAACTGTTTTTGTTTGGTTAGCTGAAGCAGGACATCAATATTTACCCGCTGGCGTATTAACCGATTTATTAATTGATGGAGTATTAGCCGGCCTAAGCGGGGTAATGGTTTTTATCCCTCAAATTGCTTTGCTTTTTGCATTCATTTCCATTTTAGAAGATACGGGCTATATGTCTCGAGTGACGTTTATGATGGATCGATTAATGCGTAAGGTAGGGTTAAATGGAAAATCTGTTGTTCCGCTAATTGGTGGTTTGGCTTGTGCGGTTCCGTCCATCATGAGCGCCAGAACTATTGAAAATTGGAAAGACAGGATCATCACCATCATGGTTACGCCGCTGGTAAGTTGCTCGGCAAGATTACCGATTTATACTTTATTGATTTCTTTGGTTGTGCCAAAAAAAATGCTGCTGGGGTTTATCAACCTTCAGGGTATTGCATTAATGTCGATGTACTTACTGAGTATTGTAATGGCGGTTTTGGTGGCTTGGGTAATGAAGGGAATCATCCGCAGTAAATTAAAAGGTTATTTTATTATGGAGTTGCCTGTTTACCGAATGCCGAGATGGAATAATGTAGGAATTACGATGTTTGAGAGTGTAAAAACTTTTGTAACTGAAGCTGGGAAGGTTATTATCGCCGTTTCTATTGTTTTATGGGTATTAGCAAGCTACGGACCATCCAATAAATTTGAGAAAATTGACCAAAAATATCAATCATTAGATTATTCAAAAAACTATTCTTTGGAGCAAATCGAGCGTTTTAAATCTTCTGAAAAACTAGAAAATTCATATGCCGGAATTTTAGGGAAAAGCATTGAACCCGCAATAAAACCTCTTGGTTTTGATTGGAAAATAGGAATTGCTTTAATCACATCTTTTGCCGCTCGTGAAGTTTTTGTAGGTACCATGGCAACGCTTTATTCCGTAGATGGCGACGCTTCAAAAATGGAATCCGTAAAAGAAAAAATGGCTAACGCTAAAAATGCAGAAACTGGCTTAACTGTTTTCACAACCGCTACAGCATTTTCTTTAATGATGTTTTATGCTTTCGCGATGCAATGTATGAGTACAATGGCGGTTGTCTATCGGGAAACTAAAAACATCAAATGGCCTTTGATACAGTTTGTTTACATGTTAGTTTTGGCGTATGTATCCAGTTTTGCTGTTTATCAGTTTCTTAAATAAAGTGATATAAGAAAACAACTTCGCCAGAAAAAGCCGGCTTTTTTTGATCTTTCACCTCCAATTCAATACCAATATTTGCTTTGGTTACTCCTCGTAAATTAGCTATTGAAGCTAATTTAACTTTTAACCTTACTTCGCTTTCAACAGTTACGGCTTGGGCAAACCTTAGTTTTTCAATTCCATAATTAATCTCCATTTTAAGGTTTTGGATGCTCACAATTTGTTTCCATAAAAAAGGAATCAGCGAAAGCGTAAGATAACCATGAGCAATCGTTTTTTGAAACGGACTTTCTGTTGCCGCTTTTTTCGCATCGGTATGTATCCATTGATGATCTAAAGTGGCATCGGCAAATAAATTAATTTGAGGCTGATCAATTTTGTGCCAGTCAGAAATTCCCATTTCTTTTCCCAAATAGGATTCAAACTCTTCGTAATTATTAATCTTAACCATATAATTAGCTTTGTGTGGATGTGAAGGCGTTCCAGCCTTGTGCCTTTATTTCGTGTATATTTCCTGCTTTTGTAATCAAGTAATTACCGGCACTTTCTTCTGTTATGTATCCTATAATTGAAATGTCCACGTCATGCTTCATTCGGTCGTAGTCGGCTTGTTTGATAGTAAACAAAAGCTCATAATCTTCTCCACCATTTAATGCGCAAACAGTTGGATCTAAACCAAATTCTCTGGCGGTTTCTGCAGTCATGGGGTCTAAAGGTATTTTCTCTTCGTATAATTTACATCCCTTTTTAGATTGACGCGTAATGTGTAAAATTTCAGAAGCTAAACCATCTGAAACATCAATCATTGATGTAGGTTTTATACCCATTTTCTTTAATAAATCTACAATATCTAACCTTGCCTCTGGTTTTAATTGTCTTTCAACAATGTAGTCTTTACCTTCCAAATCTGGTTGAATATTTGGGTTGCTTAAAAATACTTGCTTCTCTCTTTCTAATAATTGCAAACCTACATAAGCGCCCCCTAAATCTCCAGAAACACAAATCAAATCACCTTCTTCGGCGCCGTCTCTATAAACAATTTCATTTTCTTCTGCATAGCCAATGCTGGTAACGGAAATCACCAAACCTTGACGAGAAGAAGTGGTATCGCCACCCACTAAGTCTACATTAAATTTATCACAAGCTAACAACATGCCCGAGTATAGTTCTTCAATAGCTTCTAATGGAAATTTACTAGAAAATCCTAAGGAAACAGTGACTTGAGAAGCAATACCATTCATCGCATAAATATCACTCAAATTCACCTGTATGGCTTTATAACCTAAATGTTTAAGCGGGGTAAAGGCTAAGTCAAAATGTATTCCTTCTAGCAACATATCGGTAGAAATTAAAGTTTTTTTATCCTTAAAATCTAAAAC
>JBKJLB010000339.1:0-6349 GCA_046597075.1 Pelobium sp. | reverse complement strand
GAAGAAGTAGTATCGGCAAGTATAACAGACGAATTATTAACCCAAGAAATTTCTATAGATGCAGAAATAGATTTATCGCAAATCAATGCGAAGTTTTATAGGATTTTGACTCAATTTGCGCCTTTTGGACCGCAAAATATGGCTCCAGTTTTTATAAGCAAAAATGTAAACTCTTATGGATATGGTTCAATTGTGGGAAATAATCATTTAAAAATGACTATAAAGCAGCCGTCTAGTCCTATTTTTGATTGTATTGCATTTGGTTTTGGCGAAGATTTAGAACAAATTAACAGAGGTAAGCCATTTGATATATGCTATACGATTGAGCAAAACGTTTGGAAAGACAAGAAGAAAATTCAGTTAAATATAAAAGGCATCAAAACTTATTAAACACATGATTTTAAGGGCAGAAAATCTAATCAAAAAATATAAGCAAAGAGTAGTAGTAAACAATGTCTCTTTCCAAGTAGGACAAGGAGAAATTGTTGGTTTACTAGGCCCAAATGGCGCAGGAAAAACTACTTCTTTTTATATGATTGTAGGATTAATTAGACCAAATGAAGGGAGAGTATTTTTAGAGGATGAAGATATAACGGAAGATCCAATGTATCGGAGAGCTAAAAAAGGTATAGGTTATTTAGCCCAAGAAGCTTCTGTTTTTAGAAAATTAAGTGTTGAGGACAATATCTTAGCAGTTTTAGAAATGACAGATTTAAAAAAGGATGAGCAAAGGGATAAACTAGAAAGTTTAATTAGTGAGTTTAGTTTAAATAAAGTAAGAAAAAATAGAGGTGATTTACTGTCTGGCGGAGAAAGAAGAAGAACTGAAATTGCAAGAGCGCTAGCAGCCGACCCAAAATTTATTTTGTTAGATGAGCCTTTCGCAGGCGTCGATCCTATCGCCGTAGAAGAAATTCAAATGATAGTTGCCCGCTTAAAGCATAGAAACATAGGCATTTTAATTACTGACCATAACGTGAACGAAACTCTTTCGATAACTGACAGGGCTTATTTACTAGCCGAAGGTAATATCATGTTGGCTGGTACGCCACAAGAGATAGCAGATAATGAAATGGCAAGAAAGTTTTATTTGGGTCAGCACTTCGAACTAAAAATCAAAAAATTCTAGATTTCTTTTTTTACGAAAAGCTATCTATATTAAGCTTCTTAATTCAAACCTAAAGCAAAGAATGACCATCGTAAATTCCTTCATGAACTGGTACATGAAAAAGCGAATGCACCAGATAGAGCTTTTTATGAAATATCCTGAAGAAGTTCAGAAAGAGTGGTTTGCTTGTTTAGTTAATGATGCAATAGGGACAGAATGGGGTAAAAAGTACGATTATCGTTCAATCGAGAATGTCAATCAGTTTAAAGAACGTATTCCTGTACAAAATTACGATACTTTAAAACCTTATATCGAGCGAATGCTCAAAGGAGAGCAAAATATATTATGGCCTTCAGAAATTAAATGGTTCGCAAAGTCGTCAGGCACTACTAATGATAGAAGTAAATTTATACCAGTAAGTGAAGAATCATTAGAGGAATGTCATTTCAAAGGTGGAAAAGACATGTTGGCTATTTATTGCAACAATCGGCCTGAAGCCAAAATGTTCACAGGCAAAAGTTTGGTTTTAGGGGGCAGTCACCAAATTAATCAACTGAGCCCCGATTCTTTTTATGGAGATTTATCTGCAGTAATTATTAAAAACCTTCCTTTTTGGGCAGAAATGCTCCGTACACCAGATATGTCCATTGCCTTAATGGATAATTATGAAGAGAAAATTGAGAAAATGGCAAGGGCCTCAATTGAGGAAAATGTAACCAACATTGCTGGTGTGCCTACTTGGACAATTGTTTTGGCAAAAAGAATTCTGGAGATAACAGGAAAGAAAAATTTATTAGAAGTATGGCCCCATTTAGAGTTATATGTTCATGGAGCTGTAAATTTTGAGCCTTATCGCGAGCAATTCAAAAAATTAGTCCCAAAATCTGATATGTATTATTTGGAAACTTATAATGCGTCGGAAGGTTTTTTCGGCATTCAAGATCAAAGTGCAGAGACTGATTTGTTGCTGATGTTGGATTATGGGATTTATTATGAATTCATCCCTATGGAAGAACTCGACAAAGAGTTTCCAAATACCATTTCCTTATCTGAAGTTGAGTTGGGCAAAAATTATGCAATTGTAATTAGTACCAATGCTGGCCTGTGGCGTTATATGATTGGCGATACCGTTAAATTTACTTCTAATAACCCATATCGTTTAAGGATAACTGGTAGAACCAAGCATTTTATTAATGCTTTTGGTGAGGAGTTAATTATAGATAATGCTGAAAAGGCTTTAAGTAAAGCTTGCTTAGATACAAATGCACATATAAGAGATTATACAGCATGTCCAATTTACTTTAATGAAGATGAACCTGGAGCACATGAATGGATCATTGAATTCGAGAAAAAGCCAAAAGAATTTGATCGGTTTGTTGATATCCTAGACCTCACTTTACGTGAGGTTAATTCAGATTATGATGCTAAACGATTTAAGGACATGGCTTTACGTCGTCCTAAAGTTCATGTAGCTGTTGATGGTACTTTTTATACCTGGTTAAAAAATAAAGGAAAGCTGGGGGGGCAACATAAAGTTCCTCGGTTAGCTAATGAACGCAAATACGTTGACGAATTGCTAAACCAGATGGCTGTTACTAAATAGCAGCAAGATCTTTAAATTTTCTTCATAATGCTAAATCATAGTTGATTTAGCATTATGAATATCAAAAATAACCACTCTAATATTTGTTTTTATTTATTTGCCAAGTTGTCCCGTCCTGAAATAGCGTTACACAAAAAGTAATGTTATGAAAGAAGAAGCTCAGAATTATTTTACTTTTATACATAAACATCATCCTAAGATTTTTTCAAATTAAATGAAGAAATAGATAAAATTGCAAACATCTTTATTTGTGGGTATTAGTTTGTTTCCAACTTAAAGCACCAGAAGGGCATTGATTTACTTGATTAATAATTTCATCAGTTTTTGCACCGTCAATATTTATCCATGGTTTTTGTGCAGGATTAAAGACTGTAGGTAAACCAATAAAGCACTTTTTAGAATGAATACAAACATTTGGTTTCCAAATAACAGTTACTTCACCATTGTTATATTCTTTTATTACTTCTTCCATGATATATTGGTATTAATTATATTGATGGCACTTAGCATTTTATTTACTGGACATTTATTTGCAATCTCTTTTAATCGATTTATTTGATCGGCTTTTAAATCTCCAACCAAGGTGATATCCTTTTCTATTGCGTTAGATTTTGCATCAATGGAAACCTCGACATGGACTTCGTCTAAATTCCATTTTTTTTGATCAGCATACATTCTTAGCGTAATGGCAACGCAAGAAGCTAAAGCAGCAGACAAAAGCTCCATTGGGCACATTCCCAAATCTTTACCTCCTTTATCTAATGGTTCATCAACAATCATTTTTTTATGAGTAGCAGTTATGAGTGTTTCATAATGATTTTTTCTAATATTTGCGGATACCATAAACTAAATGCTTTATTTACTACAAGTTAGCAAAAAAAAATTGTTCTAATTTTTCTTAAATCAACATATTAATACTGCGCATTTTATTTCTTTTAGTGAAAAAATTTTTAAATATGATGCAACCTTTTGCTAAAATGTATCATCTTGCATACAGAACCTTATATGATTGTGAAACATAAGTATACGCTAGAAGATATATTAGAAGGATGCCAACAGGGTAACCGAAAGTTTCAGGAGCTTTTGTATCAAACAACATCGTCTAAGATGCTAGGGATTTGTATGAGATATGCAAAAGATCAGTTTGAAGCAGAGGATATGATGCAAACTGCATTTGTGAAAATATTTAAGAAGTTACATGATTACCGCGGAGAAGGATCTTTTGAGGGTTGGATGCGCAAAATTATGGTAAACACATCTATTGAGTTTTATAGAAAAAATTTAAGAACCTTAAATGTGGTGGATATAGATGAAACACATGAAAAAGAGGCTTCCACATCTTTTGATATGAGTAGTTTAAATGTTAAAGATTTAATGCGATTGATACAAAATTTGAGTAGCGGTTATAGAATGGTATTTAATATGTATGCAATAGAAGGATATTCACATAAAGAGATTGCAGATCAACTAGGAATTACTGAGGGCGCAAGTAAATCTCAGTTATCTAGAGCAAGGGCAATTTTAAGAGAACAAGTTTTAAAACTAGAAGGGTATAGACATGAAAGAAATTTCGGATAAGGAATTTGATGGATTTTTCAAATCTTCTTTTGAGGGTTTTGAAGTAGAACCATCTACAAATAGCTGGGAAAACATCACCCAGAAACTGGATCAAAAACCAGCTAAAAAGAAGTTTCCAATTTATTGGACAGCGGCAGCTAGTGTGGTGATTGTTTTAGGATTAGGTATTGCTTTATATCAGCAGCCCGATGAAATCATAAAACTAAGACCTGATCAAGATAAGAGTATGGCAGCTGTTACTGAAGTTGAAATTTTAGATAATAATAGCGCACCTGTTGAAGCTGAACAACCAATAGATAAAACTTCTTTGGTAAAGAATAATAAAGTATCCAATAACAATTTTCAACCTTCGTCAAAATTAAGTAGTAAAGTAGTTTTAGCATCAAATACTAACAATGCGAAAAAAAATATTTCTAATGATGCAACCAAAGCACTAGAGATTAACGTCTTGAATACAGAAACAGTTGATAATAAGACTCAGGAATTGGCCGAAACTAAACCGGTTAAATTAAGATCAGTAACTGAACGAATATTAGCTGATGAAGCGCTTAAAAATCGCAAAGGCATGGAGGTAATGCCTAATAAAGTTTTAGCAGCGCAATCGAATACTGATGAAGATCTAAATGGAGAAGGTACAAATCCGGATAGAAAATTAAAAATCAAATCGGTTGGAGACTTAGTAAACTTTGTAGTTGCAAAAGTGGATAAGCGAGATGATAAAATCATTAAAATGAGTAAAACAGATGAAAGTGATAATGAAATCACAGGAATTAATTTAGGATTATTCAGATTTAAAAAAGCAGAAAAATAATTTCCAGAAATGGTATTAAAAACTAAAAGATGAAAAAAATATATTTATTCGCAATTAGCCTACTCATTGTAGGAGTTGCGCAAGCACAGGAACAAGACACTATTAAAGTTCTAAGAAAAGGCACAAAAACAGGGATGATTATAGATTCTAGCGGCGTTAGCATTATAGTTGGAAAAGCAGATACTACAGTTAAAGAAGAAATTAAAACTATTAAATTTCCAAAAGTGATTTTTGGTTTAATTTTCGAGCATTTCGATATCGGATTTAGTAAATATCATAATGGGTCAGATTTTACCACTCCTACTGGATACGACTATTTGGAGACCAATAACTGGAAAACGAGTAATATCGGATTTGATTTATTACAAATGGGAATCAGATTCAATTCTAATTTTAAAATTATGTTAGCCGCTGGTTTAGATTGGAACCACATGAGATTGAAGCAAGATGTTACCGTCTTGTCAGGGAAGTCAACGTTATCTATTGATCCAACACCAAGTACGATCAAATATGATAAGAACAGATTGTCAAGTCGTTATCTGAGAGTTCCATTATATTTCGAATATCGTACTCCTAAGAACGATAAAGGAAAAGGAGCTTCTATAGTATTTGGTCCAGAAATAGGTTTCTTGTTAGATGGAAAACTAAAGCAAAAGAGTGGTGAGAACGGAAAAGAAAAAACGAAAGACGATTTTAATTTTGAACCATTTCGTTATGGTGCAAACATAAGAATTGGTTATGGTGGAGCTGGTTTATTCTTAAAATATTATATGAACGATGTTTTTGCCAAAAATCAAGGTCCTGCGGATTATAAAAACCTAAACTTTGGATTAACCTTTGGGTTCTAAAAGTCAATCAAGAAAATATACTAAAGCCTTATTCTGTTTATAGGAATAAGGCTTTTCTTTTGAAATCTCAAAAAACATCACCCAGCCCCCCATTTTTTTTTATCTTTATCACCCCGTTAAAAAGGCTTTAAAATGTCGCTATTGCAATTAAAAAATGTTAGTAAAAATTTTTTAGAAGATGCGCCTTCTGGTGTGTCTGCAATTGATTTGACAATCAATTCGGGGGAAATCGTAACAATTTTAGGTGAAAGCGGGAGCGGTAAAACAACACTGCTCAAACTTATTTATGGTTATTTAGTCCCTCAAATTGGCGAGGTACTATTTAATGGCGAAAGAATTAAAGGTCCAACCGAAAAGCTAATTCCTGGTCACGATGAGATGCGTATGGTTACCCAGGAATT
>JBKJLB010000227.1:0-3349 GCA_046597075.1 Pelobium sp. | reverse complement strand
TTTGTACTGTCTCTTTTCCTAAATAATGGTCTATTCGGTAAATCTGAGTCTCGTGGAAAATTGATTTCAATAATATATTTAACTCTTTTGCAGAAGCCAAATCATGTCCAAAAGGTTTTTCAACCACAATTCTGGTTCTATCTGTATTATCTGCTAGTTTTACCTTAGCCAAATTACTTGCTATGATTGAAAAAAACTTAGGAGCAACAGCTAAATAATGGATAATTATTGGAGGCTCAGACCAATCGTTGTCGCATTTATCAATTATCTTTTCAATTTTAGCAAAGTCTTTCTCGTTATTTACATCCATTTGCAAATAACTAATGTGTTTAGAAAACTCTTCCCATTTAGTCTTTTCTGCTTTGCCACTTCTAGAAAACTTGTTGACTCCTTCTAAAAGAACCTTAATATAGTTTTCGTTGTTATATTCTGTTCGGCCTAATCCAAGAACTACAAATTCCTGTGGGAGATATTCCGCTAAAAAAAGATTGTAAAGTGCCGGAATTAGCTTTCTCTCTGCAAGGTCTCCTGTACCGCCAAAAATGGCGAATATGGTTGGTCTGGGTTTAAGATTGGATTTCATTTTAGGGTTTGATAATATTGATTTTAAGTTTCTTGATTTTAGTTCCATTGTGTATGAAAGACGCCTTCTTTATCTATTCTTTCATAAGTATGTGCACCAAAATAATCTCTTTGCGCTTGAATTAAATTCGATGGCATTCTACCAGTTTTAAAACTATCAAAATAGCTCAAAGCAGCTGAAAAAACGGGCAAGGAAATTTGAGATGCTATGGCTTCAGTCAGAATATTTCTAACATTAATGTGTGTTGATTTTATTTTTGACGATATAGAAGTATCTAGCAAAAGATGCTGAAGTTCTTTATTCTGAAAAGCTTTATAAATATCTTCCAAAAACTCCGCTCGGATGATACAACCGCCTCTCCAAATTTTAGCACAATCTGCTAAATTTAAGTGATAATTTAGCTCTTCCGAAGCTTTATAAAGCATTTCCATTCCTTGTGAATAAATTACAACGGTTGCGAAATACATTGCTCCTTCTAAATCTTTCAACAATTCTTCTCTATCTGTATTTATGGCTTTTGCGTTTCCGTAAATTTTATCCGCGGCTAATCTCCATTTTTTTTGTTTAGATAAATCTCGTAAGGCAACAGCGGTATCAATACAGGTTGTAGCTGCCTGCAAATCCATCGCTTCTTGCGACGTCCACTTTCCAGTACCTTTCGATTTAGCTTCGTCTTTGATGTAGTTAATTAAAATTTTTTCATCTCCGGGAGCAGTATATTGAAAAATATCAGCTGTAATTTCTATTAAATAGGATTGTAACCTACCACCGTTCCAAATTTTAAAAACCCCGCCTACTTCTGCATCTGTCATTTTTAAACCAGTTTGCATCAGTTCATACGCTTCTGCAATTAATTGCATTAATGCATACTCAATCCCATTATGCACCATTTTCACATAATGACCAGATGCTCCAGGGCCTATGTAGGTAACGCAAGGATCGCCTTTTACCTTTGCAGATACAGCTTCTAAAATTGGTTTTACTACCTCATAAGCTTTTTCATCGCCACCAGGCATCATACTTGGTCCAAATCTCGCACCTTTTTCTCCGCCAGAAATTCCCATTCCAAAAAAGTGAATTCCTTTTTCTTTCAAGAAAGTAAAGCGTTGCTCTGTATCTGTAAAATGAGAATTGCCACCATCAATAATTAAATCTCCGTTATCTAAAAGCGGTATTAAATCTTGAATTACTGCGTCAACAATTTTACCGGCGGGCACTAGCAGCATAATTGCTCTTGGTGTTTTTAAGCTCGTGATAAAGGTTTTTAAATCAGTAGTGCCAGTTGTATCTGTTTCTGTACCTTCTTGAGTTAGAAATTTTACTTGTTCTTCACTTTTATCATATCCGGTAACTTTAAAACCATGATCGGCCATGTTTAGCAGTAGATTCCTACCCATGGTGCCAAGTCCTATCATCCCGAAAACGTTTTGATTAGTCATCAAAATTATTTTTTTAAAATTATAGAATAAATTACGGCTTATTTATCTGGTTGAACAGATTTAACACAATAATCATCTGCTGAATCCCATAAAAACGCTCCTCCTTTAATTCCGTCTTTATTGCTCACAATTTTAATATTCTCATCTAGCTTAAAACTTAATTTTTTTGCGTTCCCACCACTTAAATAAAGGCGATCGTAATTTATTACAGTTTTAAAAGTGGTTAAAACCTCTCTCATCTTTTTGTTCCATTTCTCTTCTCCATCTTTCAACAATGCTTTGTCTCCAATAAAAGCATCATAATCTTTTCCTTTTCTAACGGGAAGATGAGATAATTCTAAATGTGGCAGTAGTTTACCATCCATAAATAATGCAGTACCAAAACCTGTACCCAAAGTAATAACCATTTCTAAACCTTTGCGACTTATCAGAGCTAAGCCTTGAAAATCGGCATCATTAACTAATCTAACTGGTTTTTTTAATTCGTTTCCTAAAGCTTTGCTTAGGTTGAAATTTTTCCAAGCTGCATTATCTAAATTAGGAGCTGTTAAAACTACGCCGTCTTTTACGTAGCCTGGGAATCCTACAGATATTTTATCATAAGGCGGGTAGTCTTTTACCAAAGTTTTAATGGCTGCAATAAGATTTTTTGGATTGGCTTTTTCTGGCGTTTCTATCTTTTTATAATCAAATTGCATTTCACCGTCAGGATTAAGAACAGTTGCCTTGATGTGTGAACCGCCAACATCAATTGATAAGAAATTTTCTTTTTTATTACTTTTCATTTATTTGGGAAGTATTTTAGAACGAATTGGTTTCTTACATTACTGTGAGAAGTACTTACTTTAGAAATTATTTATCCTATTTTTAGCAAAAACTCATCCAATTTTTGGAAACACTTAAACCATTGGCTAATCTAAGAAATATCGATAAACTTACGGCATTGTGGGCTTTAAGTGAGTCGGGTTTAGGCGGAATTTTACATACCTTTCAGATTCCATTCTCAGGATTTTTTCTTGCTGCTTTTGCCATTTTAATTATTAGACTCATAGCATTTTATAGTGATAATCCTTTTAAAAGCATTTTAAAAGCCACTTTTTTAGTTTTATTGATTAAGGCCGCAGTAAGTCCACAAAGCCCCCCGCTTGCTTATTTAGCAGTTGCTTTTCAAGGAATTAGTGGCGCAATTATTTTTAAAATAATCAAAAAACAAACTTACGCTACGTATTTTCATGCCATTTTTGGTTTAATGGAAACTGCAATTCAAAAGTTATTGGTATTGTGGATTTTCTTAGGGTCTTCCTTTTTTCAGGCTTTTGATGATTTC
>JBKJLB010000191.1:0-3021 GCA_046597075.1 Pelobium sp. | reverse complement strand
TTTTTAGGCGATGCAATTTATGATCAAAATGCAAATATTATTCAGGCGCAGTTATTGTTCTTACAATCAGCTGATGCGAAAAGAGATATTCAAATTTATATCAATTCGCCAGGTGGTTCTGTTTACGCTGGTTTGGGTATTTATGATACCATGCAATTTATATCACCAGATGTAGCTACAATTTGTACAGGTATGGCAGCATCAATGGGTGCAGTATTAATGTGTGCGGGTACAAAAGGAAAGAGAGCGGCATTGCCTCATGCTCGTATCATGATTCACCAGCCATCAGGCGGTGCGCAAGGTGTGGCATCAGACATGGAGATTAATTTAAGAGAAATGTTAAAGCTTAAGAAAGAGCTTTATGATATAATTTCTAAGCATTCTGGTCAAACATACGAATGGGTAGAGAAAGCTTCGGACAGAGATTATTGGATGAAAGCCGATGAGGCCAAAGATTTTGGAATGGTTGATGAGGTTTTAGGAATAAACGAATTAAAAAAATGAGTAAAAACCTAAAAGATATAAAATGTTCTTTTTGTGGTGCTGGTAAGCAGGATTCGCTAATGCTGATTGCTGGTTTAGATGCACACATTTGTGATAAATGTGTAGCACAGGCTAATGATATTTTGGCCGAAGAGTTAACTTTGAAAAAAGGCAAAAACCTAAATACATCTTTAACGCTATTAAAGCCACAAGAAATTAAGAATCACCTAGACCAATATGTGATAGGTCAAGATGATGCTAAAAAAGTTTTGGCTGTAGCGGTTTACAATCATTACAAAAGGCTGAACCAAAAGGTTACCAAAGACGAGGTTGAGATTGAGAAATCCAACATTATGATGGTGGGAGAAACCGGAACAGGAAAAACCTTATTGGCAAAAACTATTGCTAAAGTTTTAAATGTACCTTTTTGTATTTGTGATGCTACCGTATTAACTGAAGCTGGTTATGTAGGTGAAGACGTGGAAAGTATCTTAACCCGTTTACTTCAAGCGGCTGATTACGATGTTACCACTGCTGAAAGAGGTATAGTATATATTGACGAAGTGGATAAGGTAGCTCGTAAGAGTGATAACCCATCTATCACTCGTGATGTTTCTGGAGAAGGTGTTCAACAAGCTTTGTTGAAGATATTAGAAGGCACAATCGTGAATGTTCCACCGCAAGGAGGAAGAAAACACCCAGACCAGAAAATGATTCCGGTGAATACCAATAACATCCTTTTTATTTGTGGTGGTGCTTTTGATGGTATCGAGAAAAAGATTGCTAACCGCTTAAGAACTCAAACTGTTGGTTATAAATTTAAGGCGGATGATAATGATGTGGACCTTAAAAATTTATACAAATACATTACACCTTTAGATTTAAAGTCTTTTGGTATGATTCCTGAATTAATTGGTCGTGTTCCAGTGATTACCCATTTGAATCCATTAGACAGAGAAACTTTATTGAATATCTTAACCGAGCCTAGAAATTCTTTAATTAAGCAATATCAAAAATTGTTTGAATATGAAGATATTCATTTAGAGTTTGAAAAGGATGTTTATGAATTTATTGTTGATAAGGCAATGGAGTACAAGTTAGGGGCAAGGGGACTTAGGTCAATTTGTGAAGCCATTATGATTGATGCGATGTTTGAAATACCCTCGCAGAAGCAAGAGAGTAAAAATCTCATCATTGATATGGAATACGCCAGGGAGAAATTTGATAAATCAGACTTGAAAAAGTTAAAAGTAGCCTAATTGAAAGTCCCGAATTTATCGGGACTTTTTTGTAAAACGAAATAGATGAACGAAGAAAAAGATATTAAAAAGGAACACGTATCAGTTCCAAAAAAAGAAGTAAATGGGCCTATTAAAAAAGGACTAAAATCTAAAGAAGAAATTGTAGCCAATTGGTTGCCACGCTACACTGGGAGACCTTTAGAAGAGTTTGGCGAATATATTTTATTGACCAATTTTTCTAAATACGTACAGCTATTTTCAGAGTGGCATGATAATGCGCCAATATACGGTTTAGATAAGCCGATGCAGAGCGTAACAGCTGACGGAATCACAATTATCAACTTCGGTATGGGAAGTCCGCTTGCGGCTACTATGATGGATTTACTAACGGCTATTGAAACTAAAGCAGTTTTGTTTTTAGGGAAATGTGGAGGTTTAAAAAAGAAAAATGAAATTGGAGATTTAATATTGCCTATTGCCGCGATTAGGGGTGAGGGAACATCAAATGATTATCTTCCAGCTGAGGTGCCTGCATTACCCGCTTTCGCATTACAAAAAGCTATTTCTACAACCATAAGAGAACATTCTCGTGATTATTGGACTGGTACTGTTTATACCACAAACCGTAGAGTTTGGGAGCATGACCGTGAATTTAAAAGGTTATTAAAAGAATTAAGAGCAATGGCGGTAGATATGGAGACTGCAACTGTATTTGTTACTGGTTTTGCTAATAAAATCCCAACTGGTGCGTTACTGCTGGTTTCTGATCAGCCGATGATTCCAGAAGGTGTTAAGACTGCGGAAAGTGATTCTTCAAAAACTTCTGCAGAACATGTGGAATCTCATTTAAAAATCGGTATAGATTCTTTAAAGCAATTGATTAACAAAGGGCAAACTGTTAAACATTTGAAATTTTAAGATTAGAAAAGCTGGCTTCCATCTTACAAACTTTTGGATGGTTTTGCTGTGAATAAAAATGCCTCTTTAATTTTATTGAAGAGGCATTTTTGTTGCTATTTTATTTATTTATCCAAAATCTCCACATTATGATAATTTATTTTGCGATTGATTAATTCAAAAAGGATGGTCCCGGCATCTTTGGATGAAAACTCTCCGGTGATGAGATCGTATTTATGGTCTTCTTTCATATTTAAAAGTTTATTTCGCTTTCAAGATTTACATCATCAGGCATTGATTCTATTTTAACTTTTGCTTCGTAAAGTTCTTTTTGTAATTGTTTAATTCTATTCTCTCTCATCTTAATGTCTTCTTCAGATTGTGATAAAGGGATTTTTTC
>JBKJLB010000377.1:0-4515 GCA_046597075.1 Pelobium sp. | reverse complement strand
CATCAGGTAATTCACACTCGTCCACACGTAAAGTCGCCCATGGCTTTTGAACCAGATATTTGGAAGAAAGGGTTTTCCATTTAGATACACTCATGGCTTAAAAATAAAAAATCCCACTTCAAAAAGAAGTAGGATTACCAGTTTAATTTTTTCTAATCAACTAACAAACTAATTACTAACAACCAAGGGCTACCAACTTCCGCTAGATCCACCGCCACCAAAGCTTCCACCGCCAAAACCACCGAAGCCACCACCGCCAGATCCACCACCGAAACCGCCACCACCACCAAATCCACTACCGCCACCACGGTTGCCTAAGCTTCCTGCCAACATCGACCACCAGAAAATATTTGCAGCACCACGTCCACCAATAACATTTCTGCCACCGCCACCGCCTCGTCCGCCACGACTAATCAGAAAGATAATTCCTATGACAACTAAAAAAATTAATCCGCTCGGAAATCCCTTTTTACCAGTTTTGTTCTTGGGGTTATCATTTTTATATTCTCCTTTGGTATAACTAACAATAGCATTTGTCCCAGCTTCAAAACCACCATAATAATCACCTTGTTTAAAATAAGGCTTAATCTCATTTTCAATGATTCGTTTAGCAATCGCATCAGGCAAAGCGCCTTCCATTCCGTATCCGGTTTGGATACTCATTTTTCGATCACCTAAAGAAGCTAAAACCAGAATACCTGTGTTTTTTTCGCTTCCACCAATTCCCCAAGCTCTTCCTAACTGATAACCGTAATCATTAACATCATAACCGTCCAAGGTCTGGATCATCACAACCGAAATCTGAATGGAAGTAGAATCATCAAAAGCAACTAGTTTTTGTTCCAACGCAGCAACCTGATCTGCGCTCATGCTATTGGTATAGTCGTTAACTAATTTATTGGGTTTAGGCGGAAAATTTTGTGAATAGCCAAATAAAACAAAAAGGCTTAAGCATATAATTAAAAGAAATTTTTTCATCTACGTTTCGGCTAATCTTTTAAGAAAACAATGTCATCTGGTAATTCATTCATATCATCACTTTGGTAAGGGAAATATTTTTTAAGCTGCTTTCCAGCTTCAATAACACCAATACTAATACCTTCAGCAATTTCATTACTTTTAAATTTGGCAAGCATCAACTCTTTGGTACTTTCCCAAAAATCATCAGGAACAGCTTTGTTAATACCATCGTCTCCAATAATGGCGAATTTTCTATCAGTTAAAGCCACATAAATTAAAACACCATTTTTTAAAGCTGTAGCTTCCATTTTTAAATCATAGAAACATTTAATAGCTCTTTCATAAGCATCTTTTTCACACTTTTTCTCTATACAAACTCTAATTTCTCCAGAGGTAGCTTTTTCCGCCCATTCTATAGAATGCTTAATTTTTTCTTGTTCCTGATCTGTTAAAGAAGCCATATTTATTTTATTGAAAACCGTAAAATCTATTAATTCGGGTTAAAGTTCAACTAAAACTCAACTTTTGGAACTTTGTCAGAACCAGCCTCAGCAGTAAAACTTCCTTTCTGTTGGAAACCAAACATACCTGCAAATAAGTTATTCGGGAAAGTTCTGATATTGGTGTTGTAATCCTGTACAGATTGGTTAAAGTCCCTTCTGGCAACAGTTGTTCTGTTTTCAGTGCCTTCCAATTGAGCTTGTAATTCTTGGAAATTTGCATTTGCTTTTAAATCCGGATAACGTTCTGATACCACCATCAATTTACCTAAAGCCTGTGTTAAACCACCTTGTGCATTCTGGAAATTCTGAATGGCTTCAGGAGTAAGTTTTGATGGATCAACTTGAATAGAAGTTGCTTTCGCTCTAGCTTCAATTACCTGTGTTAAAGTTTCTTTTTCAAAATTGGCAGCTCCTTTTACGGTACTTACCAAATTCGGGATTAGATCAGCTCTTCTTTGATACTGGTTTTCTACCTCACCCCAAGATGCTTTCACTTTCTCATCTAGTTTTACCGAACTATTGTAACCGCAAGAACTTAAGGAAGCTACTGCGAAAAGGGCGATTAAGCCAAATAATAATTTTCTCATGTCAATTTTAGTTTTTTTTGAATATAATACTTAGAGTTCAATTTTCATACCTTTGTTACAATTTGGGATAAAAACCCGACAAATTAGCATGAAAAAAGAAATAGACCTCGTTATTTCCCCCGATTACATTTTTGATGATCAAAAAATCAAGAGTCAAATCCTACAGCAAGAAAAACTTCAGCCTCAAAACTTAAGAGAGTTTAAAATTCGAAAAAGATCTATTGATGCTCGAGGTCGAAATGTAGTTTACCGTTTAAAAGTACTCCTATATATTAACGAAAACCCTATACACGAAATTTTCAGGATAGAATATCCATCTGTCCAAAATGCAAAGCCAGTTATCATTGTTGGCGCTGGTCCTGCTGGCTTATTTGCCGCACTGCGTTTAATAGAATTAGGCTTAAAGCCGATAATTTTAGAACGCGGAAAAGATGCAAAACAACGTCGAAGGGATTTAGCCGCTATTAATAAGGAAGGAATCATCAATTCCGAATCAAACTATTGCTTCGGCGAAGGCGGAGCAGGAACCTATTCTGATGGAAAGTTATATACAAGATCAGATAAACGTGGAGACGTCAACAAGATGCTGCAAATTTTAGTAGCTCACGGCGCAACAGAAGATATTTTAGTCGATGCTCGCCCACATATTGGAACCAATAAGCTTCCGCAGATAATAACTTCTATTCGTGAGGCTATTATTAACGCTGGCGGAGAAGTGCATTTCAATACCAAACTTATCGACGTCAAGATAATAAACCAGCAGGTGAAAGCAGCAATTACCAATCATGGCGTTTTCGAAGCTTCTTCTATAATTTTAGCGACGGGTCATTCAGCCCGAGATATTTACGAACTTTTAAGAGAAAAAGAAATCCTTTTGGAAGCAAAACCTTTCGCTCTGGGCGTAAGGATAGAACATCCTCAATCTATCGTAGATCAATCGCAATACAGCTGTGAAGTCCGACATGACAACCTGCCGCCCGCTTACTATAGTTTGGTAACTCAGGTTCAAGATCGTGGCGTTTTTTCTTTTTGTATGTGTCCAGGCGGAATTATTGCACCTTGTGCCACCCATGAAAACGAGATTGTAGTTAACGGTTGGAGCCCATCCAAAAGAAATAATCCTTATGCCAATTCAGGAACAGTAGTACAAGTCAACATTGATGATGTCACTAAAGATTTAAATAATGCCTTTGCTTTATTAGACTTCCAGTCTTTAATAGAAAAAAAAGCTTACGAAGCTGGTGGAGGCTTGCTTAAAGCCCCCGCACAACGGATGGTCGATTTTGTAAACCACAAAACATCAAATGATTTACCCGCAAACTCCTACTTACCAGGTTTAACATCAGCAAACCTTCATGACATTTTGCCGCCTTTCATTGCAAAGCGTCTTCAACAAGCTTTGCCTCAATTCGGTAATAAAATGCCAAACAGGGGGAATAACTATGGCTATTATACCAATGAAGCAGTTTTGGTAGGGGTCGAGTCGCGTACATCCTCACCAATCAGAATTCCTCGGGATAAAGAATCACTACAGCACCCACAAATAAAAGGCTTATTTCCATGTGCCGAAGGGGCCGGATATGCAGGGGGCATTATTTCTGCAGCAATAGATGGGCAAGCTTGCGCTGATGCAGTTTTTAAATTAAATTGAAAGAATATCTCAATACGCACATCTCAATACTCATATCTATACAACATGAAAAAAACATTAATATTAGGAGCAACCACAAATACATCTCGTTATGCTTATTTAGCAGCCAAACGGTTAACTGCTCACGGTCACCCAATAATTAACGTGGGCATCAAAGTCGGGGAGCTTGCTGGTCAACCTATCGAAATGCCAGAAATTATTCATTCAGATATTGACACCATCACACTTTACTTAAGCGCTAAAAAGCAAAAGGACTACTACAATTACATATTAAATACTAAGCCAAAGCGCATCATCTTCAACCCAGGGGCAGAAAATCCAGAATTAGAAGAATTAGCCAAAAAGGGAGGAATAGAAACAACAGAAGCTTGTACACTAGTTCTATTGTCAACCAATCAATATTAGAATAGAATTAGAAAAGCAATTTCCGTTTTTTATATTGATTGTCAGTCTGGTTTTACGCTGTATCTTTTTTTTTGGGTCTGCTGCACAATCCGAGGAAAAAAAAGGATGCCGCTGCACCCCAGTTTAGATAATGCAGGTCCATCAAGGTCATTAAGGCAAATAAAACGGATTAAGCGGATAATAATTTTCGCATAACAGATAAAGAAAATCAACTTTTACTCAAACTCAAACTCATTACTCAAACACAATCGCAGCTATAAGGACAGGACCTCTTTAGGGGATAACAAACTTTTTCTCACGCTAAATGAGGCAGTTAGAAGAAGTAGACAAAAAACTTAGCCATAGTACTTGTGGGGGAATAAAAAAGTTAGCACCTTTGCACTCCGCAATCGCAAGGAAAGCGGGGAAT
>JBKJLB010000292.1:0-2979 GCA_046597075.1 Pelobium sp. | reverse complement strand
TATTATTTGCTGATCGACTAAATCCTTAAAATTATCCGCTACTGATATTCTATCATTGTAAAATCGGGCCCTTAGCTCCATATATTTAGCAATCTCACCAATACACTCGCCTAAAGTTTGTTGCGCATATCTGTAAGGTCGTAAAGTAGAAAAAGCCGTACTCAAAAGGAAATACCAAATCCCCCCTGTTAACACTAAAAAAGCATGTTCAAATAGCTTTAATGATGTTTTATCGGGATTGATATTCAAAATCATAATTAAAAGAGAGGCAGTTCCTACAGAAGCTGCTCTGGCACCATAAACATTAAACATGGAAAATAAAAAGCATAGGCTAAAAATCTCTATGGCTAATAATAACTCACTTTTATTTAAAAGTGCCGTTAAAATAGCAGTTAAAAAGATAAACAGATTGGTGTAAAGCATTCCGTTTTTGCGGTGTAGCCAAGGGCCTGGGCTATCCGCAATACTTACACATAAAGCACCTAAAGAAAGGGTAAGGCCAATCTCTAAAAGGTTGATTTGAAAGAAGATCAAAGAGGGGAGAAGTACGCCCAGAGTGACTTTAATCCCATCAGAAAAGTATTGGGTATAAATGAAATTCTTAAATTCTTCTAGGGGCTTTGTCATCGTAAAACTAAAAGTAAAAATAGGAGTTTAATTTTTCCTTTTATTAAAAGCTTATCTTTGTGACTTATAAAAATTAAATACATTGAGTACTTTTCAGGATTTAGGCGTTTCTACCGCATTTCTTCAAGCATTAACAGAGAATAACATTACCACTCCAACAGAGATTCAGGAAAAAGCAATTCCTTTTTTAATTAAGGAAGGAACAGATTTTATTGGTCAAGCACAAACAGGTACAGGTAAAACGGCAGCTTTTGGTTTACCTTTATTACACCGTGTGAGTCAAGACAATAGACACATACAAGCAGTGGTTATTTGCCCCACACGTGAGTTAGCCCAGCAAATAGCCAAACAATTATTCAAATTCACCAAATATTCTGATTTAAAAATCTTTACTGTTGCTGTTTATGGTGGCGAGAAAATAGATATTCAAATAGGTAAATTAAAACGCCCAACTCAAATTGTGGTGGCTACACCTGGTAGATTGATTGATTTATTAGAAAGAAATGCCATCAATTTAGAGCAGGTTAAAACAGTTGTTTTAGATGAGGCGGATGAAATGTTAAGTATGGGCTTTAAAGCCGATATAGATAAGATTTTGAGCTTTACAATGGGTAAAAGTAATACTTGGTTATTTTCTGCAACCATGCCAGCCGGTATTCAAGAGATTATTACCGAATTTATGGATGATGATGCTTTTAAAATTGAAGTAAACCAAGATAAAATCATCAATCAATCTATTCAACATCAATACATTATTAGTGATTTAAAAGATAAAATCAACGATTTAACCCGTTTTATCAAAGACCGTCAAGATGATAGAGGGATTATATTTTGCCGTACCAAAGCAAATGCACAAACATTGGCGCAGCAATTAATAGCTAAGAATATTTTAGCCGAGGCGATTCACGGTGATTTGGGACAAAGGGATAGAGACCGCGTAATGCGCTTATTTAAGAGCAAAAGGTTGCAAATATTAATTGCTACAGATATTTCGGCTCGTGGAATTGATGTAGAAAACCTTTCCTATGTATTACATTATCAATTGCCTGATCAAACTGCATATTATACGCACAGAAGCGGAAGAACCGCTAGAGCAGGGAAAAAAGGACTTTCTTTAGCTTTTGTTGCGCCATCAGAGTTAGAAAAGATTAAAGAGTTGGAGAAGGAATTACACATCGAATTCGAAAAAATATAAATAAGTCACCATAAAATAATTAATTTCTAAAATCGCTTTTCTGCGCTGATTTATGCTATATTTGCAAATATTTCGCAGTGAAATCCTTCTAGAGCATCGCATTTAATGCGTCTTTATTCATAATTACTTATCAATAAAACCTGCTCAATATTGGTTCTCAGAGTTTAACTCATTTTTTAATGAATTATAAAATCTACTGAATTCGATTTTTCTGTGACAATAGAACATATTTAATAACGATTTAAAAACACGAATGGGAAGATCACAGGAAACTTTCAGTAAAAAAGAAAATGAAAAAAAACGCTTAAAAAAGCGTCAAGAGAAGCAGCAGAAAAAAGAAGAACGTAAAGAAAATTCTTCTGACGGCAGTTTAGAGAATATGATGGCCTATGTAGATGAATATGGAAATATTACAGATACGCCACCAGATCCAATTAAAAAGAAGAAAGCATTAGAACAAGATGTAAGCTTTATTGAAATTGGAACTCCTAAGCAAGAAGAAGAAGATTTGACCTTGCCTAAGAAAGGTAAAGTAGATTTCTTTAACGATGCTAAAGGATTTGGATTCATTAAAGAAATAGGAACTCAAGAAAAATATTTCGTTCACGTAAATGGTTTAATTGATGACATTCGCGAAGGCGACTCTGTTACTTTTGAATTAGAAAAAGGAATGAAAGGCTTAAATGCAGTAAAGGTTAAACGAGTTTAATATTACATAACTTACTGTAAGTCATATATTTTATCCTACATCATATCAATAGATTAATTAGTTTAAGAGCACTTATTATTTAAACATAATAAATGTCTTATAATTAATATTATGTTAAGTAGTATTTTTAAGAATAAGGGGAATATCATATTTGATGTTCCCCTCTTTTGTTTTAACTAAGCAGAATTTCTTGCTGCATTTACAATTCCGTAAAGCGTTCTCAGAATGAGCTTATTATAAATTTCCTTTTCAGCTTCGGTTGTTTTAGCTTCTAAAGTTTTAATAATTGCATAACGCTGAATAATCACCAAGGGTAAAGTAATTTTTTCTCTCACTAAAATAGACTGTCGCTCACTTGGGTATTTTTCCATTAAAACGCTAGAATTGGTTAGTTCCAAAATTAATTGTTCTGTTAAATCATATTCAGCTTTTAGCATCTTCCAAAAAG
>JBKJLB010000220.1:0-3932 GCA_046597075.1 Pelobium sp. | reverse complement strand
AAACCTTTGTGGGCAAAGGTATTTTGCATGTGGGAGTTTTTAAGAAAAATGACGACCGTACCATTTACAATATGGTGTATAAAGATGGTAAAACTGGAACAGCCTACATCAAGCGTTTCGCCAGCGGAGGCGTGACTAGAGATAAAGAATACGATTTAACAAAAGGCAGTAAAGGGTCTAAAACATTATATTTTACGGCTAACCCAAATGGCGAGGCAGAGGTCATAAATGTGGCTTTAAAGCCAATGTCGAAGTTGCGAAAGCTAGCTTTTGATCATGATTTTGCTGAAACAGCCATTAAAGGAAGAAGCTCTCAAGGTAATATCCTGAGTAAATATGCCATCAAGAAAATCTCCTTAAAATCCAAAGGTGTTTCTACTTTGGCAGGTAGAAAAATTTGGTATGACCCTATTGTTAAGCGCTTAAACGAAAACGGACATGGTCGTTATTTGGGTGAATTTCAAGCAGAAGATAAAATTCTGTGTGTATTTAATGATGGTAGTTACGAGCTTTCTAGTTTCGATTTAACCAATCATTTTGATGATAAAATGATCAGGATTGAGAAACTGAATATGGCAAAAGTTTATGCTTGTATCCATTTCGAAGGAAAGTCAAAAAATTATTACATCAAGCGTTTTACTTTTGAAGATTTGGCGATTGGCAAACGAACTGGTTTTATAAGTGAGGAGCCAAATTCTAAAATGATTTTGATAAGTAATGCCGATCATCCAATCGTAAAAATAGAATCACTGAAAGGGAAGTCTCAAATTTTTGATGAGCAGGAATTTGATTTATCTGATGCTATTGAAGTGAAAGGCATAAAAGCTCAGGGAAACAGATTAAGTCCTAATGATATTCAAAAGGTTGTTTTAGTATCTGAAGAGAATGATCAGACGCAAGAAGAAATTGTAGCCGATGATGAATTATCTGAAGATGAAGGAGAAGATAATTCTGACGCTGGAGAAGAGGAAAATGCCGAAGTGGAAGAAACAGAACCCGTGAAACCTAAATTTGAGTCGGTAAAAAAGGAAGAAATCAAAACAGAGGAAATACAAGAAACAGTATTAAAAGTTGAAATGGAAATAATGGAAAAGGAAGTTCCTGAATCATTGATCGAAGAAAAACCTGTTAAAAAAATTGATTTTAAAATCACCAACCCTGATGAAATTAAACTAGATGATAAGGGGCAATTAGGGTTATTTTAGGATTAATTTTTCTTAAAATCGTATTTTATCAACTTTACAAAATTTTATTTCTTAATAGTAACAGTAATAAACTTTTACGGCATATTTGTTGATATGGAGATTGAAAATATTAATCATAAAATTATATGAGAATTTATACTAAACTTTCGCCTGTTTTTAATGAGATTAAATACCTGTTTTTAACGGGAATATTAATTGCTGTTATTGCTAGTTCCTGCTCTCAAGACAAAGGAAAAAATAAAAGTAAAAGCTTTGAAGCCTATGCAGATCAACCTAAAATAGACAGTCCGTTTGTGATTTCCTACATTAAAGCCAATCCTAAATTTAAAAATCAGCTTTATTGGGCCAAAGAATTTTATAAAGAAAGGGAGTTTAACTTAGGTTGGTTCAAAAATAATGAATTGGTACCTCAAGCCTATCAATTATTAGAGGTCATCAACAAAGCAGATGAAGACGCTTTGGATTCTATGGATTATAAAGCTATAGACATCCCTGCTTTAATTAGCAAATTAAAAACTTCTGAAGGGGATACCGCTGCATTCAACCAAATCGAAAAAGAATTGGACTTAGCCTTGTCGAATACTTATTTTCTTTGGGCAAATGACTATTACCGAGGAAGAATTGTCCCAAAAAAGAACGAAAATGTTGAATGGGACGTAAAAAGAAACAAAATAAAATTGCACAAGGCATTAGCCACCGTTTTAGAATTTAGAGAAAGCAAATACGAATATGCCGACTTTAAACCATTACATAAAGATTACAGCAATTTAAAGACTGCGTTAGTAAATTATAGGAAAATTAAAGCGGCTGGTGGTTGGCCTAAAGTACCCGCAGGGACCTATAAATTAGGTGATAGTTCTGCAAATGTTGCTATTTTAAGAAAGCGTTTAATAGGCGATAATTCTCCGAAATATGATCAAACTTTAGACGATGCGATTAAAAAATTCCAAATTAGCCAAGGTCTTAATCCTGATGGTAAATTAGGAAAAGGAACAATTGGTTTACTAAATATCCCGGTAGAAAGCCGCATACAAACCATCATTCTAAATATGGAAAGGTGGAGATGGATTCCTAAATCTTTTGAGAAAGATTACCTTTTGGTAAATATCCCCGAATATAAACTACACGTTTACGAAAAAGGAGAAGAGAAATTTGACATGCGAGTAATTGTAGGCAAAACCTTAAACTCTACCCCAATATTTAGCGATAAAATGGAATACGTAGTACTCTCGCCATATTGGAATGTGCCTATCAGTATCATTCAAAAAGAATTAGCACCAAAAATAGCAGGTAATCCAGGTTATTTAGACCGTTTAGATATGGAAGTGGTGGATTATAAAGGCAATCCAGTGAGCGCATCCTCTATCAATTGGTCGTCTATTAATGAGGATAATTTTAAATATGTGGTACGTCGTAGACCAGGTCCAAAAAACGATTTAGGCGATGTGAAATTCATTTTTCCTAATGAAAACAACGTTTACCTGCATGATACGCCTCATGATGAATTATTTAGTCAAGAAAAAAGAGGTTTTAGCCATGGCTGTGTCAGGTTAGAAAAACCAATTGATTTGGCGGTTTATCTATTGCGTAAGATACCCGGATATGATAGAAATAAAATTGAAAGTGTAATATCTCAGCGTGTAGAGAAATCAGTTTCTTTAAAAGAGAAATTGCCTGTTTACCTGCTCTACATGACTGCTTGGGCAGATGCCGAGGGTAATGTAAATTTCAGAGACGATATCTACGGACATGATCAAGTATTAGCAAAAGAATATTTTAACTAGTAAATACGTATAAATATTTTAGAGGCATATCATCAGATGTGCCTCTTTTTTTATTTTAAATGGGGCAATGCCTAAAGGCCCGGGCTTTCTCTGCAATCTTTTTGTCCCTTCCCCCAAATCCTCCCCACACAAAAAGGATTTCCGCATCAATCCCTATTGCAAAATTAAAGTGCCAACAAACCATAATCCTTCAAAGTATTCATCGGTTTAGAAAACCAAAACAATTCAAAATCTTCAAAATTGATTTCAAAATCAGATTTGAGTTGTGCAAAAGTAATGGGTTCTTCTGCTTGGATTTGGAGCTTTGCTAAATTGTTGATTAACCAATCGCCTTTTCCTTTGTCTAGCGCAATTTCAAAGCTTTCGGTTTTATCGTGGAAACGAAGTTGTACCATTTCCCAGCTATTTCCTTTTTTAGATTTGGTATAATAACTCAATTGCGGTTTACCGCCCAACCAAATAATTTTAGCGGTTGGCTTTATATTAAAGTTGGTATAATTCTGTATGCAATTTTGGATATAATCTTTCCGAATCGTAGTCTTCGGAATTTTAAAGTCAAACCAATCCTGTAAAGGAAACTCGAAACATATCCCATGCATATAATTGAACAATGATTTCTTTAAACCGAAGCTAAATTGATCATGATCGATGCCTGTTTTATCTTTAAATTCCACATCGTTATGTGCAAAGGTAATTTCCTTCTGATTAGGGATGATGCCATATTCATCAGGGTTTAATCCAACTGGACTATGTGCCGTTAACGCAAATTGATGCCAAAAACCAGATTGAATGACGCCTAACTCAAATAACTGACGAACCATCTCCAAACTATCTACCGTTTCTTGTACCGTTTGGGTAGGGTAGCCGTACATCAAATAAGCATGAACCATAATCCCTGCTTCGGTGAAGTGATGTGTGACTTGGGCAACCTGTTCTACCGTAA
>JBKJLB010000193.1:0-2707 GCA_046597075.1 Pelobium sp. | reverse complement strand
ACTGACGATAGATGTGTTTCAACTCGATACTAATTGGTGAGGACTGCAATAATGCTTTGCTATTGAAAAAATATAAGTTCTCATAGTAAGGGCTTAGCATACGCCAATCTTCATCTTTCACCACTGGTGATAGCTGGTGTAAATCGCCAATCATTAATAGTTGCACTCCGCCGAAAGGCTTCGTCCGATCTCGGTATCTTTTTAAAACCTCATCAATGCCATCTAAGGTATCTGCCCTAACCATGGATATTTCATCAATCACTAAAAGGTCCAAACTTTTAATGAGGTTGATTTTCTCCCGTCCCATTTTTCTGTTAGGGTTACTCTTTTGGTTTTTATCCAGATTTTCTGAAATATACGGACCAAATGGCAACTGAAAAAAAGAATGAATGGTACTTCCGCCAGCATTAATAGCCGCAACACCAGTTGGCGCTACCACCACCATTCGTTTAGGGCAATTTTTCCTTAAATTATGTAAAAAAGTAGTTTTACCAGTACCTGCCTTACCTGTTAGAAAAATATTTCTATCCGTAAATTGAACAAATTCTGAGGCGAGTGCTAGTTGAGTGTTTTCCAAAGTGTTTTAATTAAGAATAGGTAGTTGTTGTTAATTTATAAAAATAATGATAAAATTCTCAAGAGCAAATAGAAACAAAAAAGCCTTTCTAAAATATCCAGAAAGGCTTTAAAATTAATTTTCTTTATCTCTACACATCATAAGTCGTAGAACTCGTACTTCCACCCCTACCTGTCCAGTTGGTATGGAAAAACTCTCCTCTTGGTTTATCGACTCTTTCATATGTATGTGCACCAAAATAGTCGCGTTGTGCTTGCAGTAAATTCGCTGGCAAACGCTCTGTTCGGTAACCGTCAAAATAGGTTAAACCTGCACTTAAACATGGAACTGGAATGCCATTGGTAACCGCTGTGGCAATTACATTTCTCCAACCTGCTTGTGCTGATTGAATTTTTTCGGCAAAGAAAGGGTCTAATAAAAGATTAGCTAAGTCTGGATTTTTATCGAAAGCTTCTTTGATGTTGCCTAAGAAACGGGAACGAATGATACAACCCCCACGCCACATTAAGGCGATGCTTCCATAATTCAAATTCCATTTATATTCCGCCGCTGCTGATTTCATCATTTGATATCCTTGGGCATAAGAAATCACTTTAGCACCGTATAAAGCATCTCTTAAATTATCAATAAAGACTTTTTTATCCCCTGAAAAGGAAATCTTTGGGCCTTTTAAAATTTTAGATGCTTTTACTCTTTCATCTTTTAATGCTGATAAACATCTAGAGAAAACAGACTCAGTAATTAAAGTCAACGGAATACCTAATTCTAGCGCAACTGTTCCTGTCCATTTACCTGTTCCTTTTTGTCCTGCCGTATCTAGGATTTTATCAACCATCGGTTTACCATCTTCATCTTTAAAAGCTAAAATATCACGGGTAATTTCTATCAAATAACTATCCAGTTCACCTTCGTTCCATTCTTTAAAAACTTCATGCATTTCATCGGCTCTCATTCCCAAAACATCTTTCATGATTTGGTAAACCTCATTGATTAATTGCATATCGCCATATTCGATGCCATTATGTACCATTTTCACAAAATGTCCCGCACCATTTTCACCTACCCAATCGCAACATGGCACACCTCCATCAACTTTGGCTGCGATTCCCTGAAATATCGGTTTAACAAATTCCCAAGCCGCTTTAGAACCGCCAGGCATAATAGACGGGCCTAACAACGCTCCTTCTTCACCGCCAGAAACTCCTGTTCCAATAAAGTATAAACCTTTGCTCTCTACATATTTTGTACGACGATCGGTATCCGGAAAATGCGAATTCCCACCATCAATAATGATATCTCTTTTATCTAAATGAGGAATTAATTTATCGATGAAATCATCCACAGGTTTGCCTGCTTTCACCATCAACATGATTTTACGTGGACTTTTTAAAGAGCCAATAAAATCTTCTATTGAAGTGGCTCCATATATATTTTTCCCTTTGGCTCTGCCGTTTACAAAGTTTTCTACCTTATCTACAGTACGGTTATAGGCACTTACGTAAAATCCTTTGCTTTCCATGTTGAGGATAAGGTTTTCGCCCATTACTGCAATTCCTATCACGCCAATGTCGGATACTTGTTTCATAAAATGATTGATTTATTAATTTTAGGCAATTAGATTTTTAAATGATTGAAGCACTAATTTAGGTGCTTTTATTTAAATGGAATGTAAAAAATTAATTTAAGTATTGGTATCAATCCCAATTGCTTTTAATAATATGGATGCGTTGAAGGTTTTACATTCTCCGTCTTTAATTTTATAGTCAAAAAACATTTCTTCGTTTTCTATCTGAATATCGAAATGAAAATTCCTCAATTGATTAGGAAATTCTTTTTCTAGTTCGGCAATTTGTAAATCATGAGTGGCTACCAAACCGGCTGTTTTTTGTTGAATCAGCTTTTGGATAAAAACTTTCGAACCTAAATATTTATCTCTACTGTTTGTGCCTCTCAGCATTTCATCTATTAAAACTAAGCTATTTGGATCATTTGCAGAGAAATCCAAAATCATTTTAAGTCGATCTATTTCTGCTTTAAAAGTAGAGGTTTGGTCTGCCAGCGAATCTTTAATCCGCATGTAGCTGATTAAATTAAAAATTGAAGTTTCGAAACTACTCGCACAAACTTTTG
>JBKJLB010000268.1:0-4146 GCA_046597075.1 Pelobium sp. | reverse complement strand
AAAGACCCTGCTAAAGATATGTTAGCAACTTTGTTTTCAAATGTTATGTCTTCCGAATTGTATCCATAAGGTTTGGTTGGTTCTTGTGGTCTTATTAATGCTTTTTTCTCGCTTTGTCCTCTAGATAAATTCATTGGAAACTCTTGATTCCCTTGCTTAAAAATTCCAATTATTTCATCCCCCTTTAAAATTCCATTATATTCTATGCCAGCATTTTTTATTTCTAACTTAAGATTTGGACTTTGAAATCCTGTACTAGTAACAGGAATATCTTTAGCACCTTGATCTGGACTATCCATTGTGGATATATATCCATTATCGGTTTGTTTGATATTAAACACAACTCTTAGAGAGCTATTCTGAATTTTTAATGCGCCATTCCAAGTACCTGAAAGGCTTTGTGCGAAAACTTGCCCAACCAACATTAGCAAAGCAAATAAGATGTTTATTTTTTTCATGATTTGTTTTTAAGAATTTTTAAAAGAAAAATAACGGTGAAGTAGAGTGTAATAAATATTAATAACGTAACAGGAATAAACCAATTACCTAAAATCTCATCGTTGTAATTATTAGTGCTTGTAAAACCGAAATAAAATCCGCTTTTCCCAGCAAAAAAACCCACTTGCTCAGGATTTATCAACTTTAAAACTGCTAGGATAGGAAAGCTGATAAGTAGAATAGATAGAATAAAAAGGAATATATATATAAATCCGTTTTTAATGTTAAGCACAAGTGCTTGGATAAGATGTTTAGGATTGAAAGTTTTTATTGCTTGAGAAGTTTTCTTCTCCGCAACCAACGCCTTTAAAGTTTCTTCTGGTGGTCCAAGATTTACAAGAATGTTTAAAAGAGATTCCATTTCTGTTAAACTTGAATCGCCTAGTGCTTCATATATATGGCTATTTATTTCTAGAAGGCAATCTTCCTTGTCTTTATCAGAAAGAATGGCGAGTTGCTTTTTAGACCGTTGTATGTAATCTAGATATACACGCTGAGCGCTATTATCTTTAAATTCTATTAATTTCATATCTATTTTATTTTTAATAAGGTGAGTTCTAAATTTTTCTTCATTTCAGAAAGACAGGTCTTACCCAGTTCTGATATTTGATAATATTTTCTGGGTATACCTGATGGCTGCTCTACCCATTTACTAGTCAGTAAATCATCCTTCATCAATCTTATTAAAAGTGGATATATAGTACCATCGGTGACTTCAATGCCTTTAGAGTTTTTTAATTCTTGAATAAGTTCATAACCGTAACATTCGCTTTTATTTATAGCCTGCAATACATAAAGCGGAAGAAGTCCTTTCTTCATCTGAGTATCCCAATTTTTTAAAAATTCAGTTTTCATATTGCAATGATAAGTAAAATAATAATACATTGCATAACAATGTATTATTATTTTTAAATTAATTTTAAAAAAGCATCTTAAATAATTCCTAATGATATAATTAGAAAACAAAAACTTTAAGCTCATGTTAAAGTTCAATGAGCAAAACATTACGTCTTATACTCGGAGATCAGCTTAACCATTCACATTCTTGGTTTAAGAAAAAAGACAAAAATGTAACTTACATTTTGATGGAAGTGATGCAAGAACAAACCTATGTAAAGCATCACGTTCAAAAAATCATAGGGTTCTTTACTGCCATGAGGGCATTCGCTCGAGAGTTAAAAGAAGAAGGTCACCAAGTGATTTATTATTACTTAGACGCAGATGAAAACCAGCAAAGCTTCGGTGAAAATATAAATTGGCTGATTAATAAATTATCCTTTGATAAATTTGAATATCAAATGCCAGATGAATACCGTTTGGATGAAGAGTTAAAAAGCTTCTGTAAGTCGTTAGAAATTGAAAGCGAAATTTTAGACACTGAACACTTCTACACTTCAAAGGACGAGGTAAAAGTCTTTTTTAACGGAAAGAAGCAATATTTGATGGAAAACTTTTACCGCTATATGCGGAAAAAACATCAAATATTAATGGATTTTAATCAAGAACCAGAAGGCGGAAAGTGGAATTTTGATCATGAAAATAGAAAAAAATATGATGGAAAAGTTCCTTTAAAAGAACCTTTACAATTTAAAAAAGATGTTTCAGATATCTTAAAAATGCTTCAAAAAATGGAAGTCAATTTTTTTGGGAATATCAATCCAAAAGAATTTTCATTACCAACTAACAGAGAAGAGTCTCTAGAACTACTCGAATATTTTTGTCACGATCTTCTACCAGCTTTTGGTAAATATGAAGACGCAATGCTTAAAGAACACCGTACCTTATTCCATTCCTCGCTATCATTTGCGTTAAATTTGAAATTGCTTTCTCCTTCGGAAGTAATTAATCATGTTGTATCTACATGGCGCACCAATCAAGATATCATTAACATTGCTGATGTGGAAGGTTTTGTAAGGCAAATTGTTGGTTGGCGAGAATACATGAGAGGAATATATTGGGCAGAAATGCCAAGCTTTTCAGAAAAGAATTTTTTGAACCATGAAAATAAGCTTCCAACTTGGTTTTGGGATGGTAAGGTAAAAATGAACTGCCTTAAGCACTCTATAAATAATTCTTTGGACTATTCTTATGCGCATCATATCCAAAGATTAATGGTGATAGGTAACTTTTCACTTTTAGCCGGTATTCACCCAGATGAAATAGACGCTTGGTTTTTAGGTGTTTACGCCGATGCAATACAATGGGTACAAATTACAAATACCAGAGGCATGAGCCAATTTGCAGACGGAGGCATTGTGGGCTCAAAACCTTATGTTGCTTCTGCAAATTATATCAACAAAATGAGTAACTATTGTTCTGGCTGTTTTTATGACAAGGATAAACGTTACGGAAATAAAGCTTGTCCTTTCAATAGCCTTTACTGGAATTTCTATTTAACTCATCAACAAAAGTTAAAGAAAAACCCAAGAATTTCAATGATGTATCGACTGTTAGAAAAAATGGAAGAAGAAGAGGTTGAGAAGATTATTAATCAAGCTAATCATTATCTTCAAAATGTTAGTGAGTTGTAATATTATTTTCATTCTTAAACAAACCTGAATTATATTTGTTGACGATTAATTGTGTAAGATATGGTGCAGTGTGATAAACCCAACAGGAAGTGAAAAAATTTTCCATCAGTGATATAGAAAGCTTAACAGGAATTAAAGCCCATACAATAAGGGTTTGGGAACAGAGATATAACTTTTTTACTCCAAAACGTACCGAAACGAATATTAGGTACTATGATGACGATGACTTATGTCTCTTCCTCAATATTGCTACCTTAAACGAAAATGGCTATAAGATTTCTAAAATTTCAGAAATGGATTTAGATGAAATCTCAAATTTAGTTAAAGAACTTCAAGAGGATCATTATAACGTAAATGTTCAAGTTCAGATGCTTTCGAATGCCATGCTTAAAATGGATGAGATTGAATTTGGTGAGATATTAGACGGCTGCATAAATGATTTAGGTATGGAGAAATCCACAACAGATATTATTTTTCCTTTTTTAAGGAAAGTAGGTTTTATGTGGCAAGTTGGAACCATAAATCCAGCTCATGAGCATTTCGCTACCCATAAGATTGAGCAAAAAATTATAGAAGCTACCTATAAACACGCAAAAAAAACAAATAAAAACGGCAAAAGGTATGTATTGTTCCTTCCTCCAAATGAAAATCACGAAGTGGGTTTGCTTTTTGCGCAATATTTGTTGAAAGTAAATGGGCATCAAACACTTTATCTAGGTCAAAACCTACCATATGAAAGTTTGCAAGAAGTAGTTAATTATTACGACCCTGATTTTGCTTTTACTGTTTTAACTGTGGCTGGCCCTGAAGAAAACCTGCAAGCAATTATCCAAAAATTAGTTACTCATTTAGGGAAAACCACGCTTATTTTAGCTGGAAACCTAGTATCAAACAGCGAAACAACTGAGCAGGAAAATATCATGTTTATCAAAAATATAGGTGATTTTACTCACATTATTGATAAACTCAACATGTCCATTGCATCCTAAAACACAATTATTTAATAAATAATTAATTTAGCGCATTAAATTCCTCGTTTACAAACCTATTTTTTTACTTTTGTTGAGCATTAATACTTAATTTTTGATGGATAGTTTATCTTATCTCAGCAACGCAG
>JBKJLB010000181.1:0-5347 GCA_046597075.1 Pelobium sp. | reverse complement strand
TTCTAGTCTGTAAAACCCATCCTCAGTATAATTGGTTACTGGTTTAGTAAGCACATCGGCATTAGGGATATAAACATCTTTTCCATCAAAAGTTTTAATTTTTGTGTAGCGTAGCTCAAGCGTTTTTACTTTACCAAAAATTTCACCTACCAAAATGGTATCGTTGATGTTGAACGGACGATTAAAGGCTAAAATAACTCCAGCAATAAAATTCTCTCCAATATCTTTAAAAGCAAAACCTAAAACAACAGCTGATGCACCAGCGGCTGCTAAAACACCGCCAGCTATTCCTCCTAATCCACCTGCGTATAGTGCAAGCATTAAAACACAAATAGTAAATATAAACTTTAGCGCTTTTGTTAAGAATCGAGCAGTTAGCGGATCTTTAGATCTCTGAACCAGCTTTCTTTGTATAATATGAGTAAAAAACTTACTCATTAATACTCCAGTTATAATTATTATGATGGCTGTAAGTAGTTTTGGAAGAGATTTTATAAACGCAATCCAGTAGTTGTCTAAAGCAAAATAAAATTCTGTGATGAAGGTTTGCATTATAAATTTTAGATATAACAATAGACCTTTGATTGGTCAAACAATAATATATAAAAAAAGCCTTAGTAATTATAATTAGGCGTTAAAAAATTACAAAAAAATCAATTTTGCTAATTTTTCTTTTAAATTTCGTCAGTTTTAGCAATCAAATATTTCATCTAATCATTAAAAACACTAAAATAGATATAAAATCAATGCTTTATTTATCTTTGTGCGATTTATTAAATCACACCTTTTTTGGAAATCTCATTTCAAATAATAAAAAATAAAATACATGTCAAACTCATCAAAAATCATTTATACCAAAACAGACGAGGCTCCAATGTTGGCTACCTATTCATTTTTACCTATTGTACAGGCTTTTACAGCTTCGGCAGGTATTGATGTAGAAACAAGAGATATCTCATTAGCAGGAAGAATTTTAGCAAACTTCCCTGAGTTTTTAAATAATGACCAAAAAATTGGGGATGCATTGACGGAGTTAGGGACTTTAGCGACTTTGCCAGAGGCCAATATTATCAAATTGCCTAATATCTCTGCTTCTGTCCCTCAATTAAAGGAGGTAATTGCCGAGTTGCAGTCTCAAGGTTTTGCATTACCAAACTATCCGGAAGACGCGAAAACAGACGAAGAAAAAGCAATTAAAGTAAAATATTCAAAAGTACTAGGTTCTGCTGTAAATCCAGTTTTACGTGAAGGGAACTCAGATCGTAGAGCACCAAAAGCAGTTAAGAACTATGTAAAAATCAACCCACACTCAATGGGCGCTTGGTCTCCAGATTCTAAAACTAAAGTCGCTAGCATGAGTGAAGGCGATTTTTACGGTTCTGAAAAATCTACCACTGTGGCAAGCGATTCTCAATTTAAAATAGATTTTTTAGATACTAAAGGAGAAGTTACCTCATTAAAAGGTTTGGGTAATCTAAAAGCAGGAGAAGTAATTGATAGTTCGGTATTGAGCATTTCAAAGTTGAAAGTTTTTGTTTCTGAAGCGATTAAAGAAGCTAAAATGTTAGACGTATTGCTTTCCGCACACTTAAAAGCAACGATGATGAAGGTTTCAGATCCTATTATTTTCGGTGCAATTGTAGAAGTTTATTTTGCAGATGTTTTTACTAAATATGAAGAACTTTTCAAAACTTTAGGAGTTGACACAAATAACGGTATGGGAGATGTTTATGAGCGCATTGCCGGTCATCCTCAAGAACAAGCAATAAAATCAGCTATTGATGCGGCGATTGCAAATGGGCCTGCCTTAGCAATGGTAAACTCTGATAAAGGTATTACCAACCTACATGTTCCTTCGGATGTAATTGTAGATGCTTCCATGCCAGCAATGATTCGTACTTCCGGCCAAATGTGGAATAAAGAAGGTAAAGCACAAGATACTTTAGCTTTAATTCCAGATAGATGTTATGCTGGTATTTATACGGTAACGATCGATGACTGTAAAAAACATGGAGCTTTCGACCCAACTACGATGGGTTCTGTGCCTAACGTTGGTTTAATGGCTCAAAAAGCCGAAGAATATGGTTCACATGATAAAACTTTCCAAGCGACAGACAATGGAACTATCCGTGTAAGCGATGCTTCAGGTCATTTGTTTTTTGAACAGCCAGTAGAAAAAGGAGATATTTTCCGTATGTGCCAAGCCAAAGATGCACCTATACAAGACTGGGTTAAATTAGCAGTGAATAGAGCTCGCTTATCCAATACGCCAGCGGTTTTCTGGTTAGATGAAAATAGAGCACACGATAGAGAAATCATTAAAAAAGTAAATAAATATCTTCCAAACTACGATACTAAAGGATTAGATATTCGTATTCTTTCTCCAATTGAGGCTATTAAATTTACATTAGAGCGCATTAGAAAAGGTGAAGACACCATTTCTGTAACTGGTAACGTATTACGGGATTATTTAACCGATTTATTCCCAATTCTAGAACTAGGTACTTCTGCAAAAATGTTGTCTATTGTACCTTTAATGAATGGGGGTGGTTTATTCGAAACTGGTGCGGGTGGTTCTGCGCCTAAACACGTTGAACAATTTATTAACGAAGGATATTTACGTTGGGACTCATTAGGTGAATTTTTGGCTTTACAAGCTTCTTTAGAGCATTTAGCGCAAACGCAAAACAATGGTAAATCACAAGTATTAGCGGATGCTTTAGATGAGGCTAATGCCAAATTCTTAGCAGAAGATAAATCTCCGGGTAGAAAATTAGGCACAATTGATAACCGAGGTTCTCATTTTTATTTAGCGTTATATTGGGCTGAGGCTTTAGCTGCGCAAACAAAAGATGCCGAATTGAAAGCTAAATTTATGCCTTTGGCAAAAGCATTAACCTTGAGTGAAGGGAAGATTACAGAAGAATTGATTGGAGCGCAAGGTAAAGCTCAAAATATTGGCGGATACTATAATCCTAACGAAGAGTTAGTTTCAAAAGCTATGCGCCCAAGTGCTACCTTGAATAATTTATTAACTAGTTTCTAGCTTTCAAAGCAGATACATTTGTTGATGAAAATCAGATTTTAGGTTTATTAATAGATTAATAGGCAGTTTAAATTATAATTTAAACTGCTTTTTTATTTTAAAGCTTCTCGTGATTTTAGGTCTTTATGTTTCTTATAAACATTTGGCATATTTATGGTGCTGTTGATGTAAACAATTATAAAAATCATGGAAAAGAAATCAAAAACAAGCCAAGAAGAAAGAAATGCCAGAAACGGCAAATCTAATTTAACGGATAACGAGGCTAGTAATTTGAAATATAATAAACAAGAAAATAGCTACGAGTTAGATGTTGAGGGAAATGATAAAGATTATATACATCCAGATCCTTACGATACTGCTGCAGATAATGGAGACGATATGAATTCAGATTATGATGAGGCTAATCCTTATGTGGGCGATGAGTACGAGAAACATTCTTTAAAAGATGATTACGATAAATTAGGCATGCATGCAATTGATTCTAATCATTTTAAAATGAGTAAAAGAGATGAGGATTTAAGTCATACATCAGAAGATGACCGTAAAGATTTGGATGCAGAAGGTTATCCCAAAAAAGATTAATCCAACTCTAAATTAAAAGCCTTCTTAAAATCTTCAAGTTTAGGGTTTTTTTCTACCATGTGTTGGTATTTATCCTTAGACGTGTATAATTTCTTTCCTTCTATCGCTTCTGTGATAACAGTATCTAAAGTGATATTGAAGTTTTTAAGCGATGTTCTCAAAAAGTTCATTAAATCTATTTTCTCGTTTTGAAGTTCTTCCACCAGTAGTTTGCTATCAACAGAAAGCTCAATTTTATAATCTTCTTTTAACAACGGAGTATAGTTTTCCATCAAAGCAGCCAACTTCATTTTATGTGCTCCTTTTATTTTTGTGGAATAATCAACCCAAACTTTAAGAAATTCTTCTTGAGTGAAAGGCGCAGTTTCTTTACCAGTTAATTCAACTTTTTCCTCGTTTTTTGCCTCCTCAGATTTGATACTGTTTGGATCTTTTAAATTAGGAATTAAGGTGTTTCCTAATTTCGGTATCAATGATTTGGTAATTGGTTTTTCAACTTCGTCTTTTTTTACTTCAGCAGATGATGGTTCAGCGAGAATATTTTCTTTCTCTAAAGCAGGTGTTGAGTAGGACGGAGGAGGAGTTGGCTGATTGGTTGCTTCAGCAGCTTTTGGAACTGACTGTTGTGCTAATTTTTCAGGTTTTTTTTTTAATTGTTCAGCCATTTCCTGAACATTTCCTGTTTGATGAAGCTGCAAAGCATGTGGCAAATGGCTTATTTTTATTAAGGTTAGCTCTACCTGTAAACGCTGATTTTTGCTGATTCGATAATTTAAATCGCATTGATTGGCAATGTTTAATGCGCTTAATAAAAAGGAGGTATTACTTACTTTAGCTTGCTCTAAATATTTTTGTTTGATGTTATCGCTAACTTCTAAAAGTTGTATAGTTGCTGCATCTTTACAAACTAAAACGTTTCTAAAGTGCGAAGACAAGCCTGTAATAAAATGATTCCCATCAAAACCATTATTTAATATTTCATCAAATAATAATAAAGACGCTGGTGTTTCTTGATTAAGTAGTAAATCAGTTATTTTAAAATAATAATCGTAATCAAGGATATTTAAATTTTCGATAACTGCCTGATAGCTTACTTCTCTATTAGAGAAACTTACAATCTGGTCAAACATAGATAATGCATCCCTTAAACCACCATCAGCTTTTTGAGCAATCAGATGTAAGCCATCAGCATCATATTTTATATCCTCTTTAACTGCAATACCAGCTAAATGATTAGCCATGTCATCTACTCTGATTCTGTTGAAATCGAATATTTGACAACGAGACAAAATGGTTGGTAATATTTTATGCTTTTCGGTAGTTGCTAAAATAAATATGGCGTATGATGGTGGTTCTTCAAGTGTTTTCAAAAATGCATTAAATGCACTTTGCGAAAGCATATGCACCTCATCAATAATATAAACTTTGTATTTGCCAGCTTGGGGCGGTATCCTAACTTGGTCAATTAGGCTACGAATGTCATCAACAGAGTTATTAGATGCTGCATCTAGTTCATGAACATTAAAGGAATTCCCGTTTTGGAAAGATTTGCAAGAATCACATGCTCCACAAGCTTCATGAGTTTCTGTTGGATTTGTACAGTTGATGGTTTTTGCTAAAATTCGGGCGCAAGTTGTTTTTCCAACTCCTCGTGGACCACAAAAAAGGAAAGCTTGTGCCAGTTGATTGTTTTTTATGGCGTTTTTTAGTGTATTGGTA
>JBKJLB010000011.1:0-3009 GCA_046597075.1 Pelobium sp. | reverse complement strand
CTTAGCGGTTACGCCACGAGGTGGGGGTACAGGTTTAAGCGGTGGAGCACTACCAGTTCGTGGTGGAGTAGTTTTGTCTCTAGAAAAGCTAGATCAAATTATTGAAATTGATGAGCGTAACCTACAGGTAACTTTAGAGCCAGGTGTAATCACTGAGAATTTAATGAATGCCGTTGCCGAAAAAGGCTTTTTATATCCGGTTGATCCATCGAGTAAAGGGTCTTGTTTTATTGGTGGAAACATGGCGCATGGAAGTGGCGGCCCTAGAGTGGTGAAATATGGTACCATTCGCGAATATGTGTTGAATTTAGAGGTTGTTTTGCCAAATGGCGAAATTATATGGACAGGTTCTAATACTTTAAAATATGCTTCTGGCTATAATTTAACTCAATTAATGATAGGCTCAGAAGGAACTTTAGCCATCATTACCAAAATAGTTTTAAAACTTATTCCACAACCAAAAAATGATATTTTACTTTTAGCATCGTTTCCATCAAATGAAGATGCTTGTGCTGCGGTATCTTCTATTTTTAGAGCTGGTATTACGCCGTCTGCGGTAGAATTTATGGAAAGAAAGGGAATTGAATGGGTAAAAGAGCATGATGACATTAGCTTTAACCTACATCCAGATGTTGCTGCATTTTTGATGATAGAATTAGACGGAAACAATATGGACTTGTTATTTACTGATGCAGAAGCAGTAAATGAAGTTTTAGAACAACATAAATGTATTGAGGTGCTTTTTGCAGATTCAGCAACGCAAAAAGAAGAGATTTGGAAAATGCGTAGAACTATGGCTGTTTCTGTAAAATCAAATTCGGTTTACAAAGAAGAAGATACCGTTGTTCCAAGAGCCGAGCTTCCAAAACTAATTTCGGGAATCAAAGAAATTGGGAAAGCTTATGGTTTTGATTCTGTTTGTTATGGCCACGCTGGTGATGGAAATCTGCATGTAAATATTTTGAAAGGTGAGATGAGCGACTATGATTGGACTCATAAACTTAAAGAAGGTATTAAAGAAATATTTGAATTAACCGTTAAATTAGGTGGTAATATTTCTGGAGAACATGGCATTGGATTGGTACAAAAAGAATATATGCCCATCAAATACTCAGAAATTCATTTGAATTTAATGCGAGGAATTAAAGCTGTTTTTGATCCTAATGGGATATTAAATCCGGATAAGATTTTTTAAAGAGTAGTTTTCGTTAATGCTTACCCCTTTTTTTAATATTTGAGTTGTGCGTCCTTATAAATAACCTAGTCTATAACTAATGAAAGTAAAAAATACCATGTTATTCCTACTTCTGACATTAGGAGCTTGTAAGACAAATGAAAAGAAAGTTGAAGTTTTAAAATATTCAGAGAGAATAATATCAACGCCTGAAAAATTTGCAGAAGGAATAGTCTCGACTGACGCAGCAAGTGAATTCGACATTTGCTTTACACCAGACGGTAAAACTGCATTTTATACACGCAGAATTGGTAGCGATAAACAAAAAATTTGGCAGACGACTTTTGAAAATGATAGATGGACAAATCCCAAACAATTACCATTTTCCACAGACAGAGACGAAACCCCATTTTTCTCACAGGACGGAAAAACTTTGTATTTTGGTTCAGCAAGACCAATTGAAGGCAGACCAAGCAATGGGAACTTTGATATGAACATTTGGAAAGTTGAATGGGTAAACAATAAATGGAGTTTTCCAAAACCACTAAACTCAAATATTAATGCTGTTCAGGAAGATAAAGAAGAATGGCCGTCATCAAATGAAAACTTCTTATTCTCTATTGATAATGAAAATTTCATTTACACCACTATGCTTCGTGGTGATAAAGTAATTGAAGTTTATAAGACTACTAAAAAAAGAGATGAATTTACCAAACCTGAAAAAATCACGGGACTTTTTCAAAATGAAAAATCTTGGAAGTATTCAGCAGTTCTTTCACCTGACGGACAATATTTACTTTTCAACTCATATGAAGCAGAAGGCGGTATAGGCGGAGAAGATATTTTTATTTCCAAAAAAACATCCAATGGGTGGACAAAAGCAAAAAGCATCGGAAACTTAGTGAATACAAAAGCCGAAGAAAGTAGTCCACGATTTTCGCCTGATGGTAAGTATTTCTTTTTTGGTAGAGAGGATAGACAAAACCCAAACGAAGATGGAATTTGGAATATCTTTTTTATGGAAACAGCATACTTGAATCTTGAAACCCTTTTTAACATTTAAAATAAAAAAAAATGAAATCAATTTTTCTTTTTTTCATCATTACGGTTTGGTCTTTGACTACATTTGGACAATCAATTGTAGATGTTTCAAAGACTCAAAAAATAACCAAAAATGGAGTAGAAGTTATAAACTTTCAAGGTAAACCTTTATCAGGCTTTTTAATAGAAAACTATCTCAACGGAAAGCCTAAATCTTGGATAACCCTACATGATGGAATTACTAATGGTTTATGGCAAGAATGGTATGAGAATGGAAAGCTAAAATTTAATGCTTATTGGCTTGACGGCAAAGGACACGGACCTTGGGAATATTATCACGATAATGGTGTTTTACGACAGGAAGAATTCTATAATTTAGATATTCCAATTGGAATTTTTAGAGTTTTCTACGACAATGGACAGTTGAAAGAAAAAACGAGCTGGCTAAACGGAATGAGACACGGAATTTGGAATTATTATAATGAAGTTGGTGCATTACTAAAAACAGAAATTTATAACGACAATAAATTAATCTCAACGACTGAAAAATAAAAATCAACGCATAATAACAGTTTAGCAAAATGGAGGGCTATGTGATTTTTTACAGTTTAGTGCAAGGCTCAAGTTTAGTTCTTTTATCGTACTACTTTGCCAAAAATCCGCCACTTCGCATATCTGCAAAACATTAATTCTTTCAGCTTTGAAAGTTAAAAGGTGTAGCTGCAAAATGTCCTTATCATATCTCGTTCAGCCAAATGTTATCAAAATTTTTCATCAAAGATCTTTCTGCAACT
>JBKJLB010000266.1:0-6256 GCA_046597075.1 Pelobium sp. | reverse complement strand
AATCATCAGCAGCGGCGGAACATTTTCGTTCGCTGTTTCTGGTGCATTTGCTGCTATGCAAAAAAGATTAGACGTTTTTGGAGTATTAATTATTGCTTTTGCAACATCAGTTGGTGGCGGTACTTTAAGAGATATTTTAGTTGGCGATACGCCCGTTTTTTGGTTAAAAAGTGGCAACTATTCTTTACTAATTTTAGTGACGGCTATTGTGGCTATGGTTTTCTGGAAAAAGATTAAATCACTAAAAATTACTTTATTCCTTTTTGATTCTTTAGGACTTGGGTTTTTTACTATTGTAGGAATTCAAAAAGGATTGGCTTATGATTTAAGTCCGGGAATTTGTGTGGCTTTGGGTACGGTAACAGGCTGTTTTGGTGGAATTATTCGTGATATTTTATTAAATAATATTCCATTGATTTTTAGGAAAGAAATTTATGCAACCGCTTGTATTATTGGAGGGTTAGTTTATTTAGCCTTAAGATATTTTGGAGTAGACGAAACGTTGTTGAAGGTAATTTCGGTGAGTGTAGTTTTCTTAATCAGGATTGTCGCAGTTCGGTTTAATTTAACTTTGCCACGGATTTATTAAAAGAAACTATTACTGTCTTTCTTTTTGGCTTTTTCGTCTATAACTACATAAACATCTTCCTTATCTCGACGCATATAGTAGCGTTCGCGAGCAAATTTCTCTAACCTATCTGGATTGGTGGTCAATTCTTGTAAATCTTTTTCTGCCTTTGCAATTTCCTTATTGTAAAAATCTTTCTCTTCTTCTAACTTATTTGCCTTAGAACGAAAGTCTAACTGCGAAGTCATATCATTTCTGTCAAAGAAAACCATCCATATAATAAAAGCTACGGAAGCTATTAAGTATTTGTTTTTAATAAGGTTGAGTAATCTTTTCATTAATCTTAAATTCTTTTAAAGATAAAGCTGATTTTATAAAAAGCGACTAAAGGTTATAAACTTATTCACAATTTTAAATTCCAAAGAGAGCGAAAAAACAAAAGCCTTTGTTTTGCAAAGGCTTTTGATGTTATTTTATAGAGCGTGTGGCTCGGGGTGATCATTCTTATCTTGCGCACTAAAAAATGCGATGATTGCAACAACTACTATTACTCCAATTAAAATCCAAAACCAAGGTTTTTCTAATAATTCGTGACTAGAAATTTCACTAACAGGAGCAGTTGAAACATAAGCTCTAGGTTGGTATAAAGAGTCTTGCTTTGCCGCTTGACCAAATGTGCTAATACTAATAAATAAGAAAGCAATAAAAGCTGAGGCACTTTTTAGGTTGATGCTATGGATGAATTTTGTCATGATCAATAGAAATATTTATTTTTTTTTTTTCGTTTTTTACTTATTGCTACAAAAATATAAATGATGAGCGGTTTTTCACCTTTTTATTTAAATTAATCTTCTAATTTTTGTAATTCGTATTTTACGAAATTAATTAACTGCTGAATATAATCTGCACTAAAGTTAAACTCTATTCCTGCCGTTTGATAAATGGACTTCATGTCTTTGGTATAACCCAACTTTAAAGCTTCCATATAATTAGCCAATCCTTTTTCAGGGTTTTCTTTATAATTTTTCCAAACCGCAATAGCACCTAATTGAGCAATACCGTATTCGATATAATAAAAAGGAACCTCGAAAATGTGTAATTGCTTTTGCCAAAGATTTTCTAAGGCTTCTTGATGATTGCTCCAATCCACAAAGTTTGCTCCAAAACGGTTAAAGATTTCTGTCCACGCTTTGGTTCGTTGTTCGCTAGTATGATTTGGATTGGTGTAAATCCAATGCTGAAAAGCATCTACCACAGCTACCCAAGGTAAAGTCTTTAAAACGTCTCTCAACTGATAACGCTTTGCTCTTTTTAGTTCGGCTTCATCTTTAAAAAACTCATCCCAATGGTCCATAGAAATTAATTCCATAGACATGGAAGCTAATTCTGCCACTTCAGATGGGCAATGTTTAAAATCATTTAGGTCTAAATTGGCAGTTAGAAAAGTATGCACTGCGTGGCCACCTTCGTGAACCATGGTGGTTAAATCTCTAAAAGAATTTGCCGAATTCATGAAGATAAAAGGTGCACCAGTTTCTGATAATGGATAGTTGTAACCTCCAGGCGCTTTCCCCTTTCTACTTTCGACATCAAAAAGTCCGTTTTCTTTCATTATTTCTAAACGAGAACCCAAATAAGGATTCAGTTTATTGAAACAGGTAATTGATTTATCGATTAATTCTTCACCATTATTAAAAGGTTTTAAAGCAGCTTTTCCAGATGTATCTACTTCAGTATCCCAAGGTTTTAAACTGTCTAAACCTAATAGGTTTTTGCGTTCTTCGGCTTGCTCAGCTAAAACAGGGACAATCACTTTCGCAATCGCCTCATGAAAATCAAAACAATCTTGTGGGGTATAATCAAATCGGCCTAAAGCCTGAAACATGTAATCTCTATAGTTATCAAAACCAGCATTTTGTGCAACTTCATGTCTTAATCCTTTCAAATGATTAAAAAGCTCATCTAGTTGATTTTTATCTGCTATTCTTCTTGCAGTAATGCTTTCCCAAGCATTTTGGCGAGTCTCACGATTTAAATCTTTCAAGAAATTAGCCGCCTGTTCTAAAGTGTATTCTTGGCCGTTTAAAGTAACTGACATTGCCCCAGTAATACCTTGATATTTCTGTTGCTCAACTTGTAATTCTGTTTGTAAAGGAATGTTTTCCTCTCTAAACAATTCCAAAGCCTTTTTCACTCCACGTAAGTAAATAAAATATTTGTCCTGATTTAATTCGCTTACAAAAGGAGAATCAACTAATTTCTTATTTAAATCATTACTAATGGGCGCAATTTTTGGTTCAATCTCCATTGCAAAGTATTGGAAAGATTTTACCAAATCTTCGTTTGCTGTATCACAGCTCATTTTAATGTAACGCCACGCAAAGTCTTCTTCCAAAGCTGCCTCAATTTCACTTTTATCTTTCAGCCATTTTTCTAATTCTTTGGCCGAATTTATTTCTCTATTTAATAATTCTTGAAAGATGGGTTCTAAAGCTTCCCAATCCATATTTAAATTTTCAGGAAGATAATATCTTTTCGCTTTCTCTAAAATCATAATTGTGTACGGTAATAAATATCAAATAAAAAACAAGTGGCAAATGCTACAGAAGCAATGCCATTGGTTGTCATAAAAGCAAAATTCACTTTGCTTAAATCGTTTGGTTTTACTAGTTGGTGTTGATAAATCAGCATCCCTATAAAAATGGCTAAACCTAAAAAATAGGGCCAACTTAAAGGAGTCAAAAATAAAGGAGCTATTACAAAAGCTGCGGCAAAAACATGTAAAAGATTACTCACCATTAAAGCATTTTTCTTACCTAAATAAGAGGGAATGGAATGTAGATTTTCTGCTCGGTCAAAATCTTCATCTTGTAGCGCATAAATAATGTCGAATCCACTAACCCAACATAAAACGGCAAGCGAGAACAATACCGGTAGCAGCGCAAATTCGCCAGTTACCACCAAATAAGCGCCAATTGGAGCTAGAGATAAACCCAAGCCTAAAACTAAATGGCATAAAGCGGTAAATCTTTTAGTGATGCTATAACCTAAAACCACGATTAAAGCAATTGGTGATAAGAAGAAACATAGCAGGTTGATAAACCAAGTGGCACCAATAAATAGCAAGCAATTGGCGATAGTAAAAAGTAAAGCATTTTTTGCTGTTATCCTTCCTGCGGGGATATCTCGCTGTTTGGTTCGTGGGTTTTTTGCGTCAATATCTCTGTCTAAATAACGATTAAATGCCATTGCTGCATTTCTTGCGAAAACCATACACAAAACCATTAACCCTAGCTTAAGCCAAGAAAAGCTGGCTGATGTGGTATTAATAGCTAAAAAAAAGCCAATAAATGCAAATGGCATTGCAAAAATGGTATGTGAAAATGTAACTAATGAAAGGTATTTTTTCATTTATTTGATAAACTTATTGGGGTAAGTCAAACTCCGGGACTTCAAAATTTTGATTAGTTTCATCAATCATTTTCAAAACATCGTCTTTACCTAAATGGTTTTCAGCAGATGTTAAAATCATTGGAGGAATTTCTTCAAAAAACTCTAATAAAGATTTTCTAAAAGCAGCCATATTTTGCTGAGATTTTGGCGCACCTTGCTTATCAGCTTTTGTGAAAAGTAAAACAAAAGGAATACCTCTTTCACCTAAAGAACAGCAAAATTCAATATCTATTTTTTGCGGTTCTAATCGGCTATCAATCAATACAAAAACACATTGTAAACTTTCTCTTTTCTCTAGGTAATGTCTAATAAATTTAGCCCACTCTAATCGGTTACTTTTAGAACTTTTGGCATAACCATAGCCGGGTAAATCAACAATAAACCAAGTATCGTTAATTAAAAAGTGATTAATTAATTGCGTTTTTCCCGGTTTTTGGGAAGTTTTTGCCAAACCTTTTACACCAACCAGCATATTAATTAATGACGATTTCCCGACATTTGAACGACCTATAAAAGCGTACTCTGCCAACGTTGGGAGAGGCAATTTGCTAATTTTGGTGTTACTCACCGTAAATACCGCCGATTTAATAATCATTCTGCAAAGGTAATGTTTCGTAGTGATAACCCTCGGGTTATCTTGATCAAAAAAATGTTAGGAAAGCAATATTTCAGTAAGCCATATTCTCCATTATTGATGTTATTATAAATAGGCCTATACCCTAAATATCTGAAGATTGATGCAGAATTTTTGTCCAAACCCAGTTATTTAGTCAATTTGTTCCTTCAATTAAACAAACAAAACCTAGCGCTATAAGTTAATCTTCAAATTCTCAAATGTTCAAATCAACTAATTGTATATTTGCAGCAAATCATGGCAGAAAACGTAACTCCTTATAAAAATCAGCAAGGCACCAAGAAAGAGCAAGTGGCTGATATGTTCAACAATATTTCAAAAACTTATGATTTTTTAAATCATTTTTTGTCGCTAGGGATTGATATCATTTGGCGAAAGAAAGCAATCAAAGAATTACAAAAGGATCAGCCCGAAATTATTTTAGATGTAGCAACAGGAACAGGTGATTTTGCATTCGAGGCGCTTGAAATATTAAAGCCGAAGAAAATTATTGGAGTTGATATTTCTCAAGGGATGTTAAATATTGCAGATCAAAAGATCATTAAAAGAAATAAATCAGATGTTTTTGAGGTACGTTTAGGAGATTCTGAAAAGCTGCTTTTTGAGGATAATAGCTTCGATGCGGTTACTGTGGCATATGGTGTTCGTAACTTCGAGAATTTAGAGAAGGGAATAGCAGACATGCTTCGTGTTTTAAAGCCAGGAGGAAAAGCTGTTATTTTGGAGTTTTCAAAGCCAAAGAAATTTCCAATAAAGCAAGGATATAATTTCTATTTCAATTATATTACACCAACAATTGGTAAAATATTTTCAAAGGACGCGAGGGCTTACAGTTATTTACCAGAATCAGTTAATGCTTTTCCTGGTGGAAAAAGGTTTACGGATTTGATGGATAAAGTAGGCTATAAAAATACCAAAGCCACACCTTTAGCGTTTGGCATTTGTTCGATTTATACGGGTATTAAATGATAAAAAGCTTAACTTTTTACTTTTTACTTTTCTTATTTTTCACTCCAAAATTATTTGCACAAGGTAATTACGGCGGAGGTGTAGATAATGAAAATCTGCATTTCGGCTTCGGTTTTCAGTATATAAATTCTGAGTTTAAGATTCAAAAGACAGCTAATTGGAGAGCCCCATTTTTTGAAGATGGCATACAAGTAACAGATTCATTAAATAGTATCCGATCAATTGGAAATCCAGGTTTTGGTATCGGTTTTGTAACTGATTTATTTATTACACCCCACTTAAATTTTAGGTTTACGCCTACTTTGGTTTTTGCGGATAGAATAATAGACTACGAATTTAAAGACGATATGTCTAATGACCAAGGGGGTGTAAAGTCGCCAGAAGGTTTCACCAGAAGAACGGTACAATCTACCATGGCCGAATTTCCTCTTGGGATTAAGTTAAAATCAGATAGAAGAAATAATTTTAGGGCCTATATTTTAGCAGGAGCTAAATATGGGATAGATGTTGCATCATCAAAAAAGGCTCAAGATGCTGGAGAATTAGCTATTAACAAATTTTTAAAAAATAATAAAGGTATACTTTCTTACGAAGTAGGTATAGGCTTTGATTTGTATTTCGAATTTTTTAAG
>JBKJLB010000214.1:0-3193 GCA_046597075.1 Pelobium sp. | reverse complement strand
TTGCAAACTACAAATTCACCAATTTAAAAGCAAGCTTAATTTATTAGGCTTGCTTTTTTTTGTAAAGTTAAATCCAATTGTACATGTCTAACTTTTAATTTGTTCTAACTACAAGCCAATAAATTCTCCATAACCAAAATCATCATCTTGCATCATCTTATTTTATTGATGATCTCACCAGTTTTTAGATTATATTTTTAATGAGTGCAAGTGTAAAAATAAGTGCTATTTTGCTGTTGGTTAATAAACTAACCAAAGTTTAAAGTTAATTTATTTCAACGCATGACTTTTGACCTCATTCTAAAAAACATTGCTAAACATATTGACCTAGACAAGGAAGAAACAGAGGTTTTTACTCATTTACTTACGTATAAAGAGATACCAAAAAAAACTTTGGTTTTGCAAGAAGGACAGGTTTGTAAAAACTTTTTTTACGTAAATACTGGCGCATTAAGAGCTTACCATATGGATAAAGATGGTAAGGAAACAACCATAATGTTTGCCGTAGCCGATTGGTGGGTGACAGATATGTTTTGCTTTTTGAATGAAAAACCAGCAATGATGTATATAGAAGCAATTGAAGATTGTTGCGTATTTCAATTGGGTAAGCAAGATTTAGAAAAGCTATTTAAACAAGTGCCAAAGTTCGAACGATTTTTCAGAATATTGATGCAAAACGCTTACACTAGAGAGCAGTTAAGGGTGATTGAAAACTTGTCATTAAAAGCAGAAGACCGATACCACAGTTTTTTAACTAAATATCCTCATATTGCCAATGCAGTTACTCAAAAACAAATTGCATCTTATTTAGGCATTACCCCCGAATTTTTAAGTGCCCTTAGAAAAAACATAAGCAAGAAATAAATTACTTAATGTAGCTTAACTATTTTCAAAATAATACTGCTTTTATTTGTGATAATTAAAATTTACAATCATGCTGATATTAATTGCAGGCCCGTATAGAAGCGGTACTAATGATGATCCTATTTTAATGCAACAAAACTTAAAAAATCTTGAAGCAGTTGCATTGCCTTTGTTTAGAAAGGGACACATTCCCATGATTGGCGAATGGGTTGCTTTACCACTTATTCATATTGCTGGCTCTACCCAGCCTGGTGATAAGGCTTGGGAAGAAATTCAATATCCGGTGGCTCACGGGCTTCTTGAAAAATGTGATGCCATTTTTCGTATAAAAGGTGCTTCAAAAGGCGCTGATGAAGATGTAAGATTAGCTATTGAAAAAGGATTAAAGGTTTATTATAACCTAGATGAGGTGCCTAATGCAGAACATTAAGATTCAAAAAACAGAAATTCTTTCAAACGATTGGTACACGCTGCGAAAAATAACCTACGACTATTTAAAAAAAGATGGTTCGTGGGAGACACAAAGCAGAGAAACCTACGACCGTGGAAACGGAGCAACAATTTTACTGTATAACACAGATTTAAAAACTGTTATTTTGACCAAACAATTCCGTTTACCTACATTTATGAATGGCAACGAAACAGGAATGTTAATTGAAAGTTGTGCTGGGCTTTTAGACAAAGACAACCCAGAAGATTGTATAAAACGGGAAACAGAAGAAGAAACAGGTTATAAAATTTCGAAAGTAAAAGAAATATTTAAGGCATATATGTCTCCAGGCTCTGTCACCGAGATTCTGTATTTTTTTATAGCAGAGTATTCAAATACCATGAAAGTGAATGACGGTGGAGGTGTTGAACACGAGCAAGAAGATATTGAAGTTTTAGAAATTCTTTATGAAAATGCATTGCAAATGATTGATAAAGGCGATATTATGGATGGTAAAACAATCATGTTATTACAATACCTTAGGCTTAAAAACATTTTGTAGCACTCATTCATCTCTGCTTTTATAAATTTATTAAACCATATCAAACACCTCTATTTCAATTAATTCATTTTCGTTATTGTCATCAACTAATTGTAAAGGCTTAGTTTAAAAGGTATCAATCAAGTAGCTTATTCCTAAAACTACGTAACAGTTTGAAGCATTTATTTTTTGAAACACATTTGATTATAAAAGAAATAATGAACAATAGTATGAGCTGGGGAATAGGAATTATCCAAGTGGTTTTGCTATTTTTGGTTGTAATTGATGTTGCTTTGGCACATCATTTATAAACCATTCAAGAAATTGATATAAGTAGTTAAATCTTCTCTGCTTCGGCTAACAACAAAGCCTTATTAACAGGTACAACCCCAACTTTTTCGCAAACCAAGCCGCCAGCAAGATTTCCTAGTTTAGCAGCCAATTGAATATCTGCTTTGGCGGCAATACAAGTAGCAATTACACTAATCACCGTATCGCCAGCACCAGAAACATCGGCTACATTGCGAATATGAGCAGGAGTGAGGTGCTCCTCGTTATTCTGGAAAGTATAAATACCCAGTTCTGATAAAGTAACTACTATATTTTTTGCCCCAATGATATCATGGAGTTGTACCACTGCGGCTCTTAATTCTAATGAATCTTTTGGGTTAAAGTCTATTTTAAGTCCTTCTTTTAGTTCTTTTAGATTAGGTTTAAAAACATCAACATCCTTATAAGACAAGAAATGACGTTTTTTTGGATCTACCACAATTGGAATCTGATTTTCCTTTGCAGTTTTAGTCACTTCATCAATTAAATGCTGGGTAATTAATCCTTTGTCATAATCCTGAAAAATAATTGCATCTACCTTGTGTTGTTCTAAAAGCAAGCGAAATTTATGAAGAATCAAATTGGTTTCGTTTTTGCCAACTTCTGTATCCGTCTCTGCATCTACTCTTAAAATCTGTTGATTATTACCAATTACCCTAGTTTTAACAGTGGTTTGGCGTTTAGCCACCTTTACAATGCCATCTGATGAGATGTCTTCTACATTTAGTAAACGTAGAAATTCATCTGCTTCTGCATCATCACCAATTATTGCACAAATCAAAGGATTGGCTTCCAAGGCTTTAATATTTAAAGCAACATTGGCGGCACCACCTAAGCGAGATTCTTTTTGAGTTACCGATACGATAGGAACTGGAGCTTCTGGAGAAATACGATCTACCTTTCCCCATAAATAGGCGTCAATCATCACATCACCAATAATGAGGATGTTCAAATCTTTAAAGCTATTAAATAGGTCTTGATACATGATTTATAATCAACAACACCCCTTGACTCTGCTTAGGGTGGCT
>JBKJLB010000101.1:0-2624 GCA_046597075.1 Pelobium sp. | reverse complement strand
ATAAATTCAAACCATTTGAGCATGGTACAATTACCTAGGTTGATTGTGAAAACCCATTAAACATTATATAAAAATTATATGCTTCTATTTTAAACTGTTATTGGCATTATTTAATCTATTTTTAGTCGATTAAAAATAAAACTCGTAATCTAATTAGAATCAGATAATTAGTGTGGTATTAAAATTTAGAGAATAATAAATGGCTTAATCTTCATCCAAGTCAAAAAAACTATCTTTCAAGTCATCAATTTCTCGTCTATCTTTTTTAGTAGGTCGCCCAGTTCCGTTATCTCTTTTTAGTATCGGTGAATGAAACATAGATTTGAATTTTGCAGTCTCTTCAGGAGGGGTTAAATCTTCGTAGGCTAATACCGCTTTTTTAGCATCAACTCTTGTAGTTAAAAGCGATACAATTCTGATTGTTTTCTTTTCAATAGCCTTAGAAACTTGATAAACCTCTCCTACTTTAACTTCATAGCTAGGCTTAATATTTGTACCCTCCTTCTTCACCCTTCCTGCTCTACAGGCATCTGTGGCTAATGAACGTGTTTTGAATAACCTAATAGACCATAAATATTTATCGATTCTTAGTTTTTCTGCCATAATATCTTCAAAAATAAAGCAAAATTTAAGGTAAAAGGTAAAAAAACCTTTAATTTGCAACAAAATTACAATTATGATAGCCGAACTAAAAAAAGCCGTTGAAGAGGCCTGGGAAGATAGAAACCTGTTAAATTTTAAAGAATACCGAGACAACATCGAACGTATTATTTACCGATTAGACATTGGTGAATTACGCGTTGCTGAACCTATTGGTAATGCGTGGCATGTAAATGATTGGATTAAAAAAGCGGTAATCATGTATTTTCCTATTCGTGAAATGGAAGAGATTAAGGTGGGTCCTTTTGTGTTTCATGATAAAATGAAATTAAAAACCGACTATAAAAAAACTGGTGTAAGAGTTGTTCCTCATGGGATTGCCCGTTATGGCGCATATTTGGCAAAAGGCGTGATTATGATGCCTTCTTATGTAAATATAGGCGCTTACGTAGACGAAGGCACCATGGTTGATACTTGGGCAACTGTTGGTTCATGTGCTCAAATTGGTAAAAATGTTCACTTAAGCGGTGGTGTTGGAATTGGCGGTGTTTTAGAACCTATACAAGCTGCACCCGTAATTATTGAAGATAATTGCTTTATTGGATCTAGAGCAATTGTTGTAGAAGGGGTAAGAGTAGAAACAGAGGCTGTATTAGGTGCTAACGTGGTATTAACTGCATCTACAAAAATCATTGATGTAAGCGGCCCTGAGCCTATTGAACATAAAATGGTAGTTCCTGCCCGCTCGGTTGTGATTCCTGGTTCATATACCAAAAAATTTCCTGCTGGAGAGTATCAAGTACCGTGTGCATTAATTATTGGAAAACGTAAAGAATCAACAGATAAAAAGACTTCTCTTAACGATGCTTTGAGAGAAAATAATGTGGCAGTTTAATAGGGTTGAAAGTATAAAGTGTAAAGTTAAAAGTACGTGTCTACTTTTGCTATGTACTTTCTACTTTCTACTTTCTACTTTTTAAAAAATGAAAATCGGATTCGAAGCGAAAAGAGCATTTAAAAATTTTACAGGCTTAGGCAATTATGCCCGCTCGGTAATTCAAATCATTGCGACTCAGCATCCAGAAAATCAATACTTTATTTACACTTCAGACATAGTAAAAAATAATAGAACTCAATTTATTTTCGATCTACCAAATACTTTAATCAGAACTGCCCCCATTAAATTCTTAAAATCTTATTGGCGTAGTAAAGGAATTATTAATGATTTAAAAAAAGATGGGATTGAACTTTATCACGGTTTAAGTCATGAAATTCCAAGTGGGTTAAATAATGTGGGAATTAAATCTGTAGTCACTATTCATGATTTAATTTATTTGCGATTTCCACAATATTTTAAATGGTTAGATCGCAAAATTTACGACTTCAAATTTCGATCTGCTTGTAAAAACGCAGATAAAATCATCGCGATTAGCGAACAAACTAAAAAAGACATTATCCATTTTTTCGGAATCAGTAAAGATAAAATAGAAATTGTTTACCAAGGATGCGACCCTATATTTTATGTTCAACAAAGCGAACAAAAACGTAATGAAGTAAAATTAAAATACCTTTTGCCAAATGAGTTTTTACTTTGTGTTGGAACGATTGAAACTAGAAAAAATCAAAAGTTGATTTTAGAAGCCCTAAGGCACCTCCCCGAAAAAATTAGTTTGGTATTAGTAGGCAAAAACTCCTCATATCGGAGTTTTTTAAATAATTTCATTCAATCAAATCATTTAGAATCAAGGGTGCAATTTTTAGAAAACATTCCATTTACTGATTTACCTGTTATTTATCAGTTAGCAAAAATATTTGTTTATCCATCAAAATTTGAAGGTTTTGGAATACCTATTTTAGAAGCTTTAAATTCTAGTGTTCCTGTAATCGCAGCAACAGGATCTTGTTTAGAAGAAGCTGGCGGTCCGTATAGTTTATATGTTCATCCGGATGATGCTACAGAATTAAGCTCGGCTATTCTTAAACTATGGACAAACGATAACTTAAGAATTCAAATGATTGAAAAA
>JBKJLB010000077.1:0-2726 GCA_046597075.1 Pelobium sp. | reverse complement strand
ATCCCTTGTTATTTTCACGAAATTTTGATTACAAAATAACTTCTTGCATATTTTCCTCTTTCAATATTGCGTACCTAAACAAAATCTTATAATTCACCACTTATTAATGGTATTATTTTGAATTTTTTTGATTCTGATGAGCCATTATAGCGCTAAAGTTCAATTCATATTTCACCATTTTGTTGTGATGTAAAATTCAAGAATTCTGATGATTACAAAAAGTAATATGGAGAATGCAATTTTAATTATAAACTCTTTTTTTGATTTATAAAATATGATTGAACTTGTTAATATTTTAAATGCTTGTATAAGTTTATGTTTATTAAACCATAAAATAACTAAGATCAGAAATTGATAAATTATTGCTGCTCGTAATGCCCCAATGTTTACATTATAAAATACATCTTGAAGAATAACATTGATTAATATGGTAGAGACAAAAAGACAACCTATTATTCTTGTTCGCTTAAAGAACATTAAAATTCCACCAGTTATTTCCAATATGCCTAACGTTATAGCAAACGGCTTTGAATAGCCATAGAATGCCCACATTAATTGAATCCCAGTCATTTCCGAAACTGTTTTAGTAGTTTCTATTGCGCCATCAAACTGAGAAATTTTTGCTGCACCGTATATAAACATTGCGAATACAACTATGTAACTAAATGCATTTTCAAGTATTTCTATATAGTCTTTTTTTTCTAGTTTCATAAATAATTTAATATTCGGAATTAGTAATTATTATTGATTATTATAAGGTTGCAATACTTCCCTTTATATTTAGATTTTTAGTTAATACGTTTATATTTAATCTTTAAATCATTTCACTGTTTGCTGAAATTTATAAGAATCTGTCCCGTTCGAAATTACTATTTCATAAACCCCGTTTTTCAATCCTAGATTACAGATTTGTTCTTTATTTTCGACTTCTGTTATATCCAGAGGTACAGCTAAATCTAAATTTTCTCCTTTTTTAAAAGCAAATACCATCACTGGAAACTCAATTCTAATATCGCTTAACATAATGGGAACATTTTTATTGCCATTTCCGAATAGCCAATTAGGCCTGTTGTTAATGTAGGTTGTATTTGGATGAAAGACAGCAATATCAGTATAGGCCTTACCTTGTTGATATTTCAACGGGTTGTTGTCATTATCTATCAAGATTGTAGATTCTTCAATTTCTATTGCCTTTAAAAGTGGGTGATTGAAATTAGGATTACTTTTCTCGCTATAAACTACTTGATTAATTGTTAAAGGGTTTATGCCTGTGTATTCTGTCAATCTTTCAGCCATAGCTTTTATCCAATAATCATGATTTCCTTCCAATGCATGGTCATATCCGCAATGGATTAAAAATTTTTCATCTGGTTTTGCCTCTATAGCTTTTTGAATATTTTTAGCTTGATCAATTTCTCTTGGTTCCTCATTAGCCTCTTCATTCTTAGTCTCATAAGGAAAAATAGTATAGCCAATTTCAATGGCTTCACGAACTAAATTTCCAAATTGTGGATCGCTAATATAATATCCTGTTTTTTGAGTAGGATATTTTCTTAATTTTTGGAGAGAATCAAGATTTTCATCATTAGACAACGCTTCCAGACCTAAGTTTCTATAACCGATTGCATATAAATCTTTGAGTAGAGATTTTGTAAAAACCCGATGATATGAATTATGGTGAGCTTCGTTTATAATGACTACCTTTTTTGTTTTTGCCTGCTCAATAATGTAATCACTCGCTTTGACCTTTGAATATTTTTGGTTGATTGAGTCTGTTTGAGTTTTTGTAAAATTTCTCTCTCTGCTTCCTCTTGCCAAATCCCATTGAATCAATGCGTTTTTATAATCTCCTTTTGATGCATAATCCGAGGCTGAAATTTGGTATTTTCTAGAGCTGTTATCTAAAGCCATTTCAGCTTTTATTTCTGAAGAAAATTTGTATGACGTTTTAAAATCTATTTTTTCGATAACTCTTTTTTGTGCTTTGCAAGAAGCGAGCGAAAGAATGATTACTATGAAAGAACATGTTTTTTTAATAATTGCTGTTAGTTTAACTGTGTTTTTCATAAAAGAAACTTTTTCTTAGTTTTTACTAATTTAATTTTTAAAAATTAAATTATTTATGAAATCTTTTCATTTTTGCTTGTTCTAAAAGGGTTTTTAAATCCGAAACATTATATTTCTTACGCTCAGCATCAGTTGTTAAACTGTCTATTGGAGCCCAAAGGAAACTATCTGTTTCTTCATCATATACTTTTTGGGTGCCATATTTTTGGTATCCTTCGGTAAATAAAAGATAGCGGTCGTAGTTTGCTGCTACTAAATTTGCAGCTTTTTGCATTCCTGATTGAAATGCGCTATTTGATAAAGTATAGGCTAATAAATAGTTTTCTGAACTTTCACTTCGTAAATTATTATCACAATATATTACTCCAGTATGTTGTAAAATTAGTGCTGAGTTAAATTTGTCATTATTGGTAATGATTTTGTTTTCAGCTAGTAATTCAAAAATCCTTCTTCTATGTTTTTTATCTGTTTCCTCGTAATTAGCATTTTCATCATTCCTAATCTTTTGATCAATTGCCAACATTTGAATAAGTTCTTGATTATCTTCTGATATTGAAGTTTTATACTTTGAAGTGTTACAACCTATGATAGTAAAAGTAATAACTAAGTATTTGAATATTTTCAATAGTATTTTTTAAATACTAAAACCAAGTTTTATT
>JBKJLB010000043.1:0-5852 GCA_046597075.1 Pelobium sp. | reverse complement strand
ACCGAAAAAAATTAAATCCTTCTTTGCTCAAACCATAAAAAACCCGCACTTAACACAAATAAAAAGAAGAACCACCATTTAGATACAACCCTATCTTGAGTTTCTTCTAAAGTTTGTATTTGGATATTCTGCCCAGCTTGTTGATTTACAAAAGATACAGTTTGTTCGATTTTTTTTATTTGCCTGATGCCTTCCCAACTATTTTGATGATCTACATAAAAATAACTTACCCTAGTTGAATTTACTTTCACTGAGTCCCAACCTATTTTCTGAGGCCAATGAGATCCCTCCCATTCAAATGGATTAAATTTATTTTGAAGTGGGGCTATGCTGATATTTCCTACCTCTATTTTAGGAAGCTGAGCAACACCTCCTATTTGAATATTAACTCTATGATTTAATTGAGGATACTGAGGTGAAAAGTTGACTACTACTTGTAACGTATTTGTGTTGACAGCATTTTGAATTAAGGTAGACCAATAGGCTGTGTAGTCTGTATTTTTTCCACCTAAAAACCAGTTGTAGGTATTTGGAATGCTGGTTAAAACCAATTTACCTGCACCATAAAGCTGACTGTTCACCCAAATTTTTGAATCTGCATCTTTAACTAAAGGTAAATCACCAGCTTGTTGATTTAAATTGATAGATGATTCAATTAGCAATGTTTTGGTCTTGCTTTGATCCCCAGAAAGAGTAAAAACATAAGATTTATCCTTTTGTGCGACAGCATTACTTATTGAGAATTTCTTAGCCAGATTCGATTGTAATTTCTCTTCATTTAACCGAATAATTAAACCTTTTCCGCTAGCAATTTGATTCGTTAAAGCAGCAGCTTCTGAAGTTTTTAAATTAGCTATTTCTTGATCATCAGCAATAACTAAATCGAAATTATTTAATACTTGTGGGTTGATGTTGCTCAATGAAATAGATTGCATATTTAAATAATCAACACTAAACTTATCTTTACTAATTCTGCTTCGATAAGCTACTGGATATTGATTTTGGAGCAACCAATTCTTTAAAAACTTATACTCAAAATCTGGTGTAGAAGACAATATTAATAAACGAATTGGTCTTTTTTCTGCTACCTCAAAAGGGATGGCCTCATTTGCTAAAGTATCTTTAGATTGAATTGTCAATAACTGATAAACCGCTCGCCCAATTTGCTTTGGATTAGTCTTTAAATCAAAATAGACTTTTGATTGAGGTTTGATTTCTACTGAATCTAAATTAGTGCCTAAACCATTCAACATTAATTTAACAGATTGATTGGTTACATTCTGATAAATCCCCTGAATTCGCAATTCTTCCGAATGAGTAATTTTTCGATTCCAGTTACAACTTTGTATGCCAGCAGGCAAAGGAGGCTTATGATAAACAATTTGCCTTGGTTTTAATCTTTCTAATGCCAATAAATCCAAACCTTCACCATATAAATGGATAGTTTTCACCTCAGGATGACTGGCTAAATAATAATCTAAATCAGCAATAAAATTTACTTTTTTACCCAATACTTTCAACACAGAACTATCTGAAGTAAATAACTTGCTTTTTTGCGTAACGCTATCTGGATTTGTTGAATTTGTTAGAAATGAGATTTCATCCGGTTTAACCGTTTGAGAAACTTGATAATGAATAAGAACGATTAATAAAAGAAAACTGGTAACCGCAACAATTGAGGCAATTAATCTAAATATCAACCCTTGTTGCTCAGGTCTTTTATACTCTTTATAAAGCATAAAAATCAGCAATAATAGGGCAAATACAATAGCTATATATTTAAACTCCATCAACTATTGTTTTGAATTTAAATTTTGAAAGTATGCTTTACCCAAACTGCTGCCCGAATTTATATTTCTTGCTTGCGGAAGTTCATCTTCGTTTGTAATTAACAATCGAATAACATGCTGAATGTTGGACAACTGAGATTTAGAAAGTGAATTCCCATCAGTCAAGCTGTTTAATAATTGTAAAGATTTTAAGTACACAGCTGGATTTTGAGTTGCTGCTTGCACCACATAAATTCTCGAATTTGAAAGGATTTTTTGATCTGCGAAAGCCTTCTTATTCCCCTGCTTTAATTCTTCTAAAACTGCATTTGCCAATTTTAGAATTTTATTCTTTTCGTTGCTTTCTTTCTGTTGTTGCTTACTTACTGGCTCAACAATTTTATCTAATTCTCCTGTCAACCGCTTTTCTAACTTTAAAGGTGTAGTTTTAATGGAAGTTTTAGCGACATAAGCCCTTGAACTTTGTTGTAAATCTTTTAACAACCGCAACGCTTTATATTCGTAAGGCAAAGCTTCTAATGGTTTATAAGTTCTTAGGCGCAACTCCGAGTTCCACATTTCTGTTAAGGTTGCCTTTAATTTAGCTTTTTGCTCGGGTTCAAAGAAAGTTGCGTCTTCAGCATTATCATGTTTGTGCGAATATTCATCCATAATGGCACTTACATCCCCAAATTTCTTTTCTGCACCATTAGCTTCTTGAGCGTGGTCATCATCATGATGTTCTTCTCCATCTGGCACTTCACCTATAAAGGATTCAGATTCTTCGCCTAAAAACTTACCATATCGCAAGCGTAATAACTTTTGATCAATACCTAAATTATTGCTCCTAGTTTTAAATTCTTCTGAAGAGATAATAGTTTGTTCTTTCAAAAGCTTTTCGGTATCAATAATAATCTGGCGTTGACTTCTGAAATATTCTGGAACTAAATTTACGCCACCCAGCATCCCATTCATGCTCATCAGCTCGCTGGTATCGGCAATAGAAACAATGTAAATATCTGACCTACTTTCTTGTCCGTGATTATCCTTTGCCTTCACAAAAAAGTAAAGTTCATCCCCAGGGTTCATCCCTAAAGCTTTTAAATCAATAACCTTAGCAAGATTTAATTCTTTCCCAGAAATAGCCTGATTAAAGCCAAATTTTACTTGTTTAAAACTAACGCTCTCGCCTTTTCCGCTAGCAGTTGTTGCGTTGATTTCTGCACTGCTAATGCCAAAATCGTCAGTTAATAACACATTTAGATTAACTTTTTGGGGTTGTCCAAAATCAATGATGGTTTGCTGCTTGGGCTTGGCAATTTTAATATTTACGGGTTGGTCTTCTATGACTTCTATGAGGTATAAATCCGATTTTTTCCCATCAATTTCTACTTGGTAAAATCCAGATTTGGTTATCACTTTAGATGTTTGCCATTGTGTATATTCATTATTTGTTGGCTTTAAGCCGATGATTTCTTTTTCGTTAAAAATAAATTTGATGGATTTCACCGATTGAGTAGAATTGACTAGCCAACTCACTTTTGCGCCAGTAACCACTTTTACAGAGAATTGCTTTTGATGAACCGATGAAAGACCGGTATAAGCTGGAGCTTCAATATCAATTTTTACGCTTTTAATCTCTGGCGGCAACACATCTTTTATGGTACTTATTTGCGAAACTGAAGTTTGATTTGGCTCTTTACTCTGCTGGAGAATTGCTAATTTTTGAATAGCAAATGAAGTTATTAATCCAATAATAAGGATAATGACTGCGATTCTTAATCTTTTAAAAGGCTCTTTAGGTTGGTTCAGTCGAGGTATAATATGGTTCAACTTATCTACCTGCAGCCTTTGTAAAAAGTTTAAATTTTCAGGACTTTGTAAAACTAGCTGAGTGCTGTCTTCCACTTCTGGAAATTGCTGATTTATAAAAACAGCTAAATCCATCAATTGAATTTTGATGCTTTTACTAATGACAAATAAAAGCCCTAAAACAGGTAAAAACCCAACAATGAAACCTAAAAAATAACTTCTTTGTAAAAGAGCTACAAAAGCTGTGGCTACTATTAAACCTAAAGCAATAGCAATAAAAAACAGACTGATATAAGAGAAAAAAAGCCACTTTTTCCTTAAATCTAACATCCATTTTAAACCACTCTGCTGCATATTATATGGCTTTAGTTTTTTGATAGGTTAATATTCTTTCTAAGAAAAAAACTGCAAATGCAATTAGCCAAAACCAATTATCAATAGCTTGATGAACACCTAAATTTATAGTGCCCACTTTTACGTTTCCTTTTCGAACAAATATCTGATTTTGTGCAATTAACCTTCGATCAGTTTTAGAAGTTTCAAATCCATTTTTGATGGGTGATGTTAGAATCAAAGGCATTAATGCTTTCGCAAAGTCTTCACTCCATACCAAATTTGTCCATTGCGGATTTAATCGCGAATAGAAATGATAATTTTTTGAACCTTTATTTTCAATTAAACTAAGAACAGATTCCCCAAAACCATCAATCCAAATATTTTGTGCAGAGGTTAGGCTAGCTTTAGTTTTTTGAAATAATTCAATAGCAGAGTCCTGATTACCATTTATAATTAGTTTACTGTTAATTATGTATGGCTTACCCACTTCATATTGAAATAGTTTAGATCCTGATTTTAATTTCCCTTGAAAAGGTTTTTCAGATAACCAGAAAACCCAATCAGCTTGTTCTTGAATGCTTGTTGAGAAATCTTGAATGGTAATTTTTCGATGGCTAAAATCTCTGATGGCTTTTATGGCTGCAACCAAATATTGCTGGTCTTTAGGATAATCACTAAATACAGCAATTTCAATCGGCTCATTATTTACCTTAACAAAATCCGACTGATTGTTCGCCTTTAAAAACAGTTCTCCATCCTCAGTTTTTGACATCAAATCTTTATCCTGCGGACTATAATTTCTTACATCATAAGTAGTAGATTGAGCATTTGAAGACATCAACAAGACTTTAATACTATCCCGATTTGACCAATAAGCAGAAACTACTTTTTGAATAGTTGAATCTTTAAACGAAAGTGTTTTAAGGTGAATATCGATGGAAGTCTTAGGTAATTGATCACTCATATCATTCAAAAACCCATGGTTATATAGTTGAACCTGATAACCAGCAGGTAATTGAGCATCCAATTGTTTAATTAAAGAACTTTCTGAAATACTATTAATTGAGGTTACCGTTGCTGAAGTATCTGATAGATTCAAAATCGGAAAACCTACCTCAAAATCATGTAATTCATATCCTTTTGTCAAAAGAGCATCTATTGATTTTTTATCCTGAAGATAAGCTGCTTTTAGTTCTCCCTTTTTAATCAATATCCAACCCGAATCAGCTCGGTTATTTAATTTTTTATTGATATAAGGTTGAGCAATAATAAAGGCAATTAGTATTATCAAAAAGCATCTTAATAAAAGTAATAACCAATCTTTAACTTTTAAGCTTTTACTGCTTTGCTTAGAACTTTCGCCTAATAAAGCAACGCTACCAATTTTTAGAGTTTTTCCTTCCTTCACATTCCACAAATGAATAATTATTGGAACCAAAATTCCAGCAATGGCTAATAATCCTATGGAATAAGCAAATGTCATTTGTTTGGTTTATTTGGTTGTCTGATTGCTAGCTTTAAAATTCTCACCTTCCTAATTTCTCTCTTTGTTTTAAAAAATCCCTGATTGCCTGATCTAAAGGCTCATCCGTACATAACATTCGGTAATAAATATTTCTATCCAACAACTTCAACCTTACATTTTCGAGATGTGCTTTTAAGCCTTCTTGATAAGTTTTTCTGGCTGTAGCCTGATCTATTTGCAAAGTTTTACCTGTCTCCAGATCCTCGAAACTAGTATAACCTTTAAAATCGAGATTCAACTCATTTCTAGCCATCAGTTGAAAAACTACAACCTCATGCCTTAAGGTACTTAAAGTATCTAAAAGCTTAAATATCTCTTCATTTTCTTCATAAAAATCAGTTATAAAAATTAATAATTCCCTTTTCTGACTCCCTGCAAATAACTCTTTATGATGAATAGGTTTAGTAAAG
>JBKJLB010000167.1:0-3063 GCA_046597075.1 Pelobium sp. | reverse complement strand
GAGGTGATTGCCTTGGCCAGATCTAAAGAAAAGCTAGAAAATCTACAGAAAATTATTTTAAGCCTTAACCCAGATGCTAAAATATATGCCATTGTTTTTGATATTTTAAACGATGAGGAAAAAGCTTTAACCGATTTTGTAAAACAGGTTTGGGGCAATTTTAATATTTTAATTAACAATGCGGGTAAACTCATCAACAAACCTTTTAAGGAAATGGGCGAGTTAGATATGGTAGAAATGTTCCACATGAATGTAATGGGGCATTTTAGGATGATCAAAGCATTAACGCCATTGATGGCCAAAAAATCTCATATCGTAAATATTGGTTCGATGGGTGGATACCAAGGAAGTTCTAAATTCCCAGGTTTAGCAGCCTATTCGGCTAGTAAATCTGCTTTACATACTTTAACCGAATGTTTGGCGCAAGAATTAGCCGAAGATCAAATCAGTGTGAATTGTTTGGCCTTAGGTTCTGCACAAACAGAAATGTTAGAAAAAGCTTTTCCAGGCTATCAATCGCCAGTTAAAGCATACGAAATGGGGCAATACATTGCAGATTTTGCTTTAACTGGGCATAAATTTTTTAATGGTAAAATATTACCTGTTGCGCTATCAACCCTATAAATCATGAAATTTAAACTCAGCTATTTATTACCCCTAATTATTTTTGTTGCCTGCAATAGGGATAGTAAACAATTGGCGACTGAAGCTGAGCAAGAAAGCCTTGCGCCAACCCCAATTGAAAAATCGCAACCCGAGCAAATTGCAGAAACACCTTGGGTAGTAAATATAGATTCGCTTACCCAAAAAATTAAAATACAGCCTAGCAGTATCGTAAATAAGGAGGATTTAAATACGGCCAACGTGATTAAATCTTTAAATAAAAAGTATCCAGAAATTTTAATGGTTTTTCTAAAACAGCAAAGCGATACCGTTTTTGTGAAAATTCCCGATGCCAATTACCTGAGTAGGGAAAGCGGTAGTATGGGCGCTCAAATATTTATGGCAGAAGCCACTTATTCATTCACGCAAATACCTGGTGTAAATTTTTTAAACTTCGATTTTGAAGAAGGAGACCATGCCTCGCCAGGGACTTACCAACGCAAAGATTTCGTTTTTTAATCAACTCATTTAAAAGAATTCCCCAATTACAATTTTAAAAGGGGAATTCTCTACTGGCTTATTTTTTGCCTAGCATCACAAATTCTGCTACTACAATTTCTGTGAGGTAGCGTTTTACGCCATCTTTATCTACATAGTTTCTGCTCACCAATTTACCTTCTACGGCCACTTCGCTGCCTTTGGCTAAATACTTGGCGGCAATGTCTGCTTGTTTATCCCAAAGTACTAAGTTGTGCCATTGTGTTTCTTCTACTTTTTCGCCTTTTTCGTTTTTATAGCTGTCGTTAGTGGCAATACTCATACGGGCTACTTTTTTAGTTTTTGAAAACTCTTTTACTTCTGGTGCATTGCCTAAAAAACCAATTAAACGAACGCTGTTTCTTAAATTACTCATGATCTTAAAAATTAAAATGTAAATACTTGTTTAACGAACAGTGCGACACCATGCCGAACCGACAATACAAAGGTGTGGAGAATTGGAAAGGAGAGTCGGATGTTAACCATTTATAGTCGATTATAACCGATTATAAACGGGTAATAGCTCTTATCGTCTTCGCTTTCAGATAGGGTTTGCTCCATACTTTCTTCGCTCATCTTACGTTTTTTAACGTAAGATGAGCGAAGACGTAGCCAAGGAGGTGGGTTTGCGTAGCGAACGCTTATGAAAGTCCTGGTGATTTTAATTAATTATTATAGAATGATGGAATGGTTATGCAGTACAGAATAAGATAGAAATCAATCTTCTTTTTTCTCCGTGTCCTCTGTGGTTAAATAAAAAGATTGATAATTTAAAAATTTACCTCAAAGGGCACATATTCATAGGGCTAGATGTTTGTTTATACCTAACCAACCAACAATCATAAATTCTCTTTCTTTTCTACGAATGAGCTATATCATCTGATTAATTTAAACAAAACCTATTAAAACCAACCATACCACGAAAGGTGTATTTTTCACTTTTTTTAGCATAAAGTTTAATTGTTGGTTTTTTTTGAATTAGCTTTAGGTCTGAAGCATTGAAAAACCTTCAAAAATTTACCAATTGAAAAAGATAAAATATTCCATTATACAGCAGGATTTGGTTGTGTTGTGGGGGTTTTATTGCACATATATATAAGTTATAGCCAAGTTTAAAGACGACACGTACCAATAAAAAAAAATCATGAAAATAGGAAGACCTGCTATATTAAAATTATCTGAAATGATTTGCGGAAATGAAGCTTTCAATCACTTTCCATATCGTTCTTCCTCTCAACTTACAAAATTTTTTATTGACCTCGATTTAGATTTCGTTCATGACGGTTCAACTAGACATTCATGGGTTCAGGATGTATTAAACAAACTTAATGAACAATCTAATGAACATGATAATTTACCGAATAGAGACTTAATCAAAGTAATTACATCTTTGGTAAATCCAGATTATTTTCTGTTTGATGAAAAGTTAGACCACAAAAAGGCAGTAGAAGATGTTAACAAAGCTTTGAAGACATCCAAACTTGTACTGAAAGAAAAAGCAGATGGTCAATATTTAATGACCACTTTATCTGGGGAATTCATTTCGACTGGAGTTAGTGAAGTTGAAGCTATTAAACAAATTACTTTTACACCTTCAGTTTTTCAAATTCCTAAAAAGCCGACAAATTCAAAACTAATTTCAGTTATGATGCCGTTTAGCCCTTCATATCGTGGGACTTATGAAGCAATTAAGAAAGTTGCTGACCATATGGAATTAGAGTGCTTAAGAGCAGATGACATTTGGGATAACTCGACATTCATACAAGATATTTTCGATTTAATTTTTTGTTCAAGAATTGTAGTTGTGGACTACAGCGAAAGAAATCCAAACGTAATGTATGAAACTGGCATTGCTCATACACTTGGAAAAATTGTAATTCCAATTACACAATCTATAAACGACATACCTTCTGACCTCGGACA
>JBKJLB010000258.1:0-6715 GCA_046597075.1 Pelobium sp. | reverse complement strand
GATTCTTTTTGTTGATCACATAAAGTTTTCCTTTTCTGCGAATCACTTTGCAATCAGCGCTGCGTTTCTTAATGGATGCTCTAACTTTCATTTTATTTATATCTATAAGTTATTCTACCTTTTGTTAGATCATATGGAGACATCTCCAATTTCACACGGTCTCCAGGTAAAATTTTAATGTAGTGCATTCTCATTTTACCAGAAATATGTGCTATAATCTCGTGTCCGTTCTCTAACTCAACACGGAACATTGCATTTGATAATGCTTCTTTAATTACTCCGTCTTGCTCTATTGAGGACTGTTTCGCCATATTTGTTTGATATTTACCTATTTAGCACCGCCTAAAGCGGGTTGCAAAATTAAGTAAAAATATTTAAAATCCTATTTTTTATTTAAAACTTCTTCTACGTATTCAAAAGTCGATAATATGTCTGCTTTACCCTTTCTAATCGCCACTGTATGCTCAAAATGAGCTGAAGGTTTTTGATCAATAGTTGAAACTGTCCAACCATCATCCCAAAATTTAACTCCTGCTCTTCCAGCATTAATCATTGGTTCAATTGCCAAAACCATACCTTCTTCCAATTTCATCCCAGTGCCTCTTTTCCCGTAGTTTGGTACTTCTGGCTTTTCATGTAAAGCTTTACCAACCCCATGCCCTACTAATTCTTTCACCACTCCAAATCCATTCTTTTCGGCATGTTCTTGAACTGCGAATCCAATATCACCAATTCGAGATCCAGCAACTGCTTTTTCTATTCCTAGAGCTAAACACTCTTTTGTTACATCTAGTAACTTTTGAGTCTCTTTTGAAATATTTCCTATGGTAAAGGTATATGCAGAATCTCCAAAATATTTATTCTTAATCACACCACAATCAACTGAAACAATATCTCCATCTTTTAGCACATATTCACTAGGGAAACCATGAACCACTTGATCATTTAATGATATACACAAAGTATATGGAAATCCATTATAATTTAAAAAGGCTGGAACAGCTTTGTTGTCACGAATAAACTCTTCGGCAACTTTGTTTAAGTAAGCTGTAGTAACTCCTTCTTTAATTACTTTGGCAACTTCTGCATGTGTCCTTGAAACTAATAAAGAGCTTTCTCTTATTAATTCAATTTCTTCTGCAGATTTATAAATTACTTTAGGCATTATAAATATTAAATTGCGGCTCCCGATCCTGTAGAAACAGGGGAAGTACGCCCTTTAATTCTTCCTGTTTTCATTAACCCATCGTAATGACGCATTAATAAATGACTTTCTACTTGTTGTAAGGTATCTAACACAACTGCAACTAAAATCAAAAGAGAAGTTCCTCCAAAGAAATGTGCAAATTGCGAATTAACACCTGCAATAATAGCTACAGATGGTAGAATAGCAATAATTGCTAAAAACACAGAACCTGGAAAAGTAATCTTTGAGATAATACCGTCAATAAAATCAGCTGTTGTTTTTCCTGGTTTTATACCTGGGACAAATCCACCATTCTTCTTCATATCATCTGCCATTTGATTAGGATTAATCGTAATTGCAGTATAAAAAAATGTAAACAGTATGATTAAAATAGCGAAAGTTAAATTATAATTAAATGAAGTATAATCACTAAAAGATGCTAATAATGATGATTGAGCATTTGGGAAAAACTGCCCAATAGTTGATGGAACAAACATAATTGCCTGAGCAAAAATGATAGGCATTACACCAGCTGCATTTAATTTTAAAGGAATGTACTGACGTACACCTCCATATTGCTTATTTCCTACAATTTTTTTAGCATATTGAACAGGAACCTTTCTAGTGCCTTGAATTACTAAAACTGTAAATATTACAACTCCAAATAAGGCTACAAACTCAATAAAGAAAGCAATTAAACCTCCCTGACCATTTTGTCGACTCAAGAACTCAGCACCAATGCCATAAGGTAATTGTGCAATAATTCCCACCATGATCAATATAGAAATACCGTTTCCAATACCTTTATCAGTTATCTTTTCTCCCATCCACATCACAAACATAGTTCCTGCTGTTAAAATAAACATCGAAGAAATAGTAAATAATGGGTCAGAAAATAACCTTGCATCTGGAGCAATTTGAGATTTAATATAGCCGATTGCCTGAAGCGCTGTAATACCTATTGTTAAGTAACGGGTAATTTGGTTGATTTTCTTTTGTCCACTTTCTCCTTCTTTTTGCATTTTTTGGAAATATGGAACTGCAATTCCTAATAACTGAACCACAATAGAGGCAGAAATATAAGGCATTACACCTAATGCAAAAATAGATGCTCTTGAGAAAGATCCTCCAGCAAACATATTCAATAATCCTAATAGGCCTTCCTGAGCTTGTTGTGTTTGCAAAGAGTTGTGATCAACTCCAGGAAGAACAATAAAAGAACCAATTCTATATACTAAAAGAATTAAGAGTGTGTATAAAATACGCACTCTTAATTCTTCAATTTTCCAAATATTGGATAAAGTTGTAAACAGCTTCTTCATTAATTATATTTTTTCTACAGAACCACCTAAAGCTTCAATAGCTTTTTGAGCAGCAACTGTAAATGCATGTGCTTTAACGTCTAATTTAATTTTAACTTCACCTCTACCCATGATTTTTACTAAATCATTTTTAGAAACTAAACCGTGTGATTTCATCACTTCGAAATCAACAACTTTTAAATCAAATTTTTCTGACAAGCTTTGTAAAACATCTAGGTTAACCCCAACATATTCTACTCTGTTTGGATTTTTAAATCCAACTTTAGGCACACGACGCTGTAAAGGCATTTGACCACCTTCAAAACCAACTTTTGATTTGTAACCAGAACGAGATCCAGCACCTTTATGTCCACGGGTTGATGTTCCACCACGACCTGAACCAGTACCGCGACCAATTCTTTTTCTATTCTTTGTTGAACCTTCTGCAGGTTTTAAATTACTTAAATTCATGGTAATTATACTTTTTCTATGGCTACCAAATGATTTACTTTCTTCACCATTCCGATAATTGCTGGATTAGCTTCTACTTCTACACTCGAGCTGATTTTTGTTAAACCTAAAGCTTGCATAGTTCTTTTTTGGCGCTCACTTCTGTCGATAACGCTCTTAATCTGGGTGATTTTTATCTTAGCCATCTTCTTAACCGTTAAAAACTTTACTCAATGAAACACCTCTTTGTTGAGCAACTGAATGCGCATCTCTCAATTGCGATAAAGCAGAAATTGTAGCTTTAACCACGTTGTGAGGATTTGATGAGCCCTTAGATTTTGCCAATACATTATGTACACCAGCAGATTCTAAAACGGCTCTCATTGCACCACCAGCAATAACTCCAGTACCATTTGCAGCTGGTTTTAAGAAAACAAAACCGCCTGAAAATTTACCAATTTGCTCATGAGGTATCGTTCCGTTAATAATAGGAACTTTTACCAAATTCTTTTTTGCATCATCAATTCCTTTGGCAATTGCCTCTGTTACTTCTTTTGCTTTACCTAAACCATAGCCCACAACACCATGCTCATCACCTACCACTACGATAGCTGAAAAACTGAAAGTACGACCACCCTTGGTAACCTTAGCAACACGTTGGATGCTAACCAAACGATCTTTTAATTCGATCTCGTTTGCTTTTACTCTTTTTATATTTATAGTTGACATCTCTACTTCTGAAATTAAAAGATTAAACCTGCTTCACGAGCACCTTCTGCTAGAGATTTAACTCTGCCATGGTACAAGTAACCATTTCTATCAAAAACAACTTCTTTGATTCCAGCTGCGATTGCTTTCTCAGCAACTTTCTTACCTACCTCTTTAGATTGATCTATTTTGGTACCTTTTGCACTGAAATCTTTCTCTGAAGACGAAGCAGCAACTAAAGTTACACCACCATTGTCATCGATAATTTGAGCATAAATTCCTTTGTTGCTTCTGAAAACAGATAAACGTGGACGCTCTGGTGAACCAGTAATTCTTTTTCTGATTCCCTTTTTTATTCTCTCCCTGCGGGATAATTTAATTTTTCCTGCCATGACAATTATTTTTTAGATGCTGACTTACCTGCTTTTCTTCTCAATTGCTCACCAACAAACTTGATACCTTTACCTTTATAAGGTTCTGGTGCTCTTAATGAGCGGATTTTAGCTGCTACTTGACCAAGCAACTGCTTATCAATAGATTCTAAAATAATTGTTGGGTTCTTTCCTTTTTCTGCTGTAGTTACAACTTTAATTTCTGGGGGAAGAGCAAACACAATATGGTGAGAGTATCCTAAAACTAAATCTAAGGTGTTACCTTGATTTGTTGCTCTATAACCAACACCTACTAATTCTTGTTCTACTTTATAACCTTCAGTTACACCCACAACCATGTTGTTAATTAAAGAACGGTACAAACCATGTAATGCTTTGTGACGCTTTTGTTCTGATGGGCGCTTTACAATAATATTACCTTCTTCTTGAGAAACGATAATATCTGAATCAACTTTTTGACTCAATTCTCCTTTTGGTCCTTTTACTGTTACTGTATTATCAGAAGCTAATGTAAAAGTTACACCAGATGGGATTGCAATTGGGGCTTTTCCTATTCTTGACATCTCTTTATCCTCCTAATTAATATACGTAACATAAAACTTCACCGCCAACATTTAATTGTTTCGCTTCTTTATCGGTCATCACACCTTTAGAAGTTGACATGATAGCGATTCCTAAACCATTTAATACTCTTGGCATATTGCCCATACCTGCATACTTTCTCAAACCTGGTTTACTTGCTCTAGCAATACTGCGAATAGCAGGAATTTTAGTTATTGGGTGATATTTTAAAGCAACTTTAATAGTGCCTTGAACATCATTATCTTCAAACTTGTAATTCGTAATGTAACCTTTATCAAAAAGTACTTTTGTAATTTCCTTTTTGAGGTTTGATGCAGGAATTTCTACAACCCTGTGGTTGGCCTTTATGGCATTCCTTACTCTTGTAAGATAATCTGCGATTGGATCTGTGTACATTTTATTATTTATAAATAAAAAGAATTTTTCGGACCGCAAAGGTACAAAAAACTCTTGTTGTTTCGTTTTTTATATTTACCAGCTGGCTTTTCTTATTCCTGGAATCTTACCTGCTAATGCCATTTCACGGAAAGTTACCCTTGAAATACCAAATTGACGCATGTAACCTCTAGGGCGACCTGTTAATTTACAACGATTGTGTAAACGAACTGGTGAAGAATTTTTCGGTAATTTATCTAAACCTTCAAAGTCTCCGGCTGCCTTCAATGCTTCTCTTTTTGAAGCGTATTTAGCCACCATTTTTTGACGCTTTAATTCGCGAGCTTTTATTCCTTCTTTAGCCATTATGAACTATGTTATGATTTTTAAATGGTAAACCGAATTGCTTAAGTAATTCTAAAGCCTCTACATCTGTATTAGCGGTAGTTACAAAAGTGATATCCATACCTTGTATTTTATTGATTTTATCAATATTGATTTCAGGAAATATGATTTGTTCAGAAACACCTAAAGTGTAATTTCCTCTTCCGTCAAAACCTTTGTCATTGATACCTTTAAAATCACGGATACGAGGCAAGGCTACAGAAATCAAACGATCTAAGAATTCAAACATTTGGTTATCACGTAAAGTTACTCTAACACCTACCGGCATCCCTTTACGTAATTTAAAGTTTGAAATATCTTTTTTAGACTTCGCAGAAACTGCTTGTTGACCAGTAATCGTGGTCAATTCGGTTATTGCTGATTCTACAACTTTTTTATCAGTTACTCCTGCTCCAACACCTTGGTTGATAGCAATTTTAAGCAACTTAGGTACTTGCATTACACTCTTATATTGGAATTTATCCTTAAGAGATGATACAATTTCCTCTTTATATTTATTTTTTAATCTTGGTGCGTAAGCCATTACTTAATTTCCTCCCCAGATTTTTTAGCTATTCTAATTACTTTCCCATCTTCATTTCTTTTTCTAGCTATTCTAGTTGCATTTCCTGATTTAGGATCAATTAAACTAACATTAGAAATATGAATTGGGGCTTCCATTTTGTTGATTCCGCCATTTGGATTAGCTGCATTTGGTTTAGTATGCTTAGAAACCATGTTGGCTCCTTCTACTAAAACTCTATCAGTTTTAGTAATCACTTCTAATACCTTGCCCTGCTGACCCTTTGAGTCTCCGGCTATCACCTTTACTAAATCACCCTTGCGGATATTTAGTTTTACATTTTTCTTTTCCATATTATAAAACCTCCGGCGCTAATGATACAATTTTCATGAATTGTTTCTCACGCAACTCTCTAGCTACTGGACCAAAGATACGAGTACCTCTTGGCTCATCTTGAGCGTTTAACAATACAGCTGCGTTATCGTCGAAACGGATATAAGAACCGTCTTTTCTTCTGATTTCCTTTTTAGTTCTTACAACTACGGCTTTAGATACTGTTCCTTTTTTGATGTTTCCAGATGGAATGGCACTTTTTACAGTTACAACCACTTTATCACCAATAGAGGCATATCTTTTACCGGTACCGCCTAACACTCTAATTACTAAAACTTCTTTAGCTCCAGAATTGTCGGCAACATTCAATCTTGATTCCTGTTGTACCATTTTACTTAGCCCTTTCTAAAATTTCAACTAATCTCCAGTTTTTAGTTTTACTCAGCGGACGAGTCTCCATAATTAACACTGTATCACCGAT
>JBKJLB010000247.1:0-4405 GCA_046597075.1 Pelobium sp. | reverse complement strand
CTTAACACCAGTTGAAAATATCCTGGCGTTATTAATTCTTTGCCTTCGGCATCTTTAAAATACATCGCAACTATTACTCTAAAATAATAGAATATGCCAATAACCGCATTTACTATTGCTAGTATAATTAACCAAGTATGATATTGCTGTAAAGCAGTAGAAAACATAAAAAACTTACCAATAAACCCCGCAGTTAAAGGAATACCTGCTAAAGAAAGCATTGCAACCGTTAAAACAAAAGCTAAAAACGGATTTCTTTTACTAAGTCCATTAAAATTATCGAAATGCTCTCCTCCAGTTTGATCTTTCACAATCATTAATACACCAAAAGCAATAATTGATGCTAAAGAATAAGCTGCTGCATAAACAAAAACCGAATTAATAGAAGTAGTTCCTAATGCCACAATTGCGAAAAGCATATAACCAGCGTGGGAAATACTAGAGAATGCTAGCATTCTCTTAAAATTACTTTGATATAATGCCGTAATGTTTCCGATGAATAAAGTAAGAACGGTAATTACCAATAAAGTAGGCATCCAGAAATCTGCTAAAGGGGCAAAACACATGGCAAACAAACGAAGGAAAGCCGCAAAACCTGCTGTCTTAACTACTGTAGACATGAATGTAGTGATTAAAGTTGGCGAGCCTTCGTATACATCTGGTGTCCAGAAGTGGAAAGGAGCGGCACCTATTTTAAAAGATAAACCAACAATCATCAAAATAATTCCTACATAAAACATAGGATCAATTCCTGCAGGCCTGTCAATTACATATTGAGCAATCACACTCATATCAAATGAATGCGAAGCACCATAAATTAAAGCGATACCAAATAGTAAAAAACCAGTTGAGAAAGCACCCATTAAAAAATACTTTAAAGCCGCTTCATTTGATGCAAAATCTCTTTTCTTAATCCCAGCCAAAATGTACAAACTCACTGACATAATCTCTAAACCCACAAAAAGCATAGTTAGGTTGTGATAAGAAACCATCACAATAATCCCTGCAAGGGCAAAAAGAATAATGGTGTAATATTCAGCTACGTTGTCACTGATTTTTTCGAAATAGCCTTTAGATAATAAAAGAATAAGAATTGTTGAAACAATAGTTAAGGATGAGAAAGCAACCGCAAAATTATCAAACAACATCATCCCGCTGTAAATAGCGGATGCACCACTATTCCACTCCATAATAGCTAACACCAACGCCCCCAATAAACCAATAATAGTTACTGGCAACAATGCATTTTTTACTTTAAATAGCCCTAAATAAAGAACTACAATGGCTAAAATTGATATGAGTATTAAAGAATTCATTCTTTTAGTTAAAATGCTAATTTATTATTCACTTGTGAAATGAGGCCGTTTACCGCAGCTTCTGAAATATGAAGAATAGGTTGTGGATAAACTCCAATTACTATAATTAATGTACAAATGATACTTAAAACGACCATCTCGCTTCCGTGGATATCTTTAAAAGTGGAAGTTAACTCGTTCAACTCGCCTTGCATCACATTCTTATACATACGTAACATATAAACCGCTCCAAATATGATTGTTAATCCAGCAATAGCCGAAAACCACATTTCATATTGGTAAATCCCATTTAGTAATAAAAACTCTCCGATGAAACCGTTTGTTAACGGAAGTGCTACTGTCCCTAAAATGATGATTAAAAATGCAATGGCAAATTTTGGAGCTACTTTGGCAATTCCTCCCATGCTTGAAATTTCACGGGTTCCTAATCTATTGATGATGATATCCATGATAAAGAATAAACCTATCACGTTAATACCATGGTTTAGCATTTGAATCATCGCTCCTTGAACACCAGCAGCATTCCAAGCAAAAATACCAGCAGCAATTAAGCCAACGTGAGCTATAGAAGAATAAGCGACTAAACGTTTTATGTCTTTTTGCGTAAACGCGATAATGGAAGCATAAACAATCCCGATGATGGATAAGATAATGGCTAATTCTTTCCATTGCATAAAACCTAACGGAACAATCGGAATTAACCATCTGATGACGCCATAAATTCCCATCTTTAACATGATACCTGCTAAAAGCATGGTTCCCATTGTAGGTGCTTCGGTGTAAGTATCTGGTTGCCAAGTATGGAAAGGGAAGATTGGCATCTTTATGGCAAAAGCCAAAAAGAAGCACCAGAATAACCAACCTTGTGTAACCGAATCTAAATCTAAAGCATAAAAAGCGTCTATATCGTAGTTATTTCCTGGAGTTTGTAAATGCAGGTAAATAATGCCTAACAGCATAAATAAAGAGCCTGTAAAAGTGTAAATAAAGAACTTCATATTTACACGAATTCTATCCGCTCCGCCCCAAATGGCACAAATGAAATAAATCGGAATTAAAGCTGCTTCCCATCCAACATAAAACAAGAAAGCATCTAATGCTGTAAAAACAACCAACAAGCCTGACTGCATGAATAAAATCAGGGCAAACAATGCTGAAGGATTTTTAAATTCTCGGCTAAAGCCCGATAAAATAATTAAGGGAACAAGACCAGTGGTTAAAAGCACCATAATCATACTAATCCCATCTATGCCTGCTTTAAAGTTGATACCTAATTGTGGAATCCATGCAAAATCAACAACAAACTGGCGACTGGCATCAGCCTGAAAATGCGTTAACAAAAGCAAGGCATAAGCTAGCGTAATCAAAGAACTAATGAGTGCTGTTTGCTTTGCGTAGTTTTTATTCAACATACAAACTATCGAACCCAAAAGAGGAAAAAATAATACGATTAATAAATCCATCTATTTCTTTAATTCAGAATCTTAAAATTTAAAAAAACTATATATCAATATCCCCAACACCCCAATCACCATCGCAAAAATATAGAAACCTACATTTCCGGTTTGCAGTAATCTTAATCCTTTACTTGCTTCTATTGACCCTTTACCTAATCCGTTCACAAAACCATCAATACCTGCCTTATCCACAACCTTAAAGAAAAACCCTGAAATTGAATCTAATGGTTTTTGAATAATAGCAGAATAAAATTCATCAAAATAAAACTTGTTATAAGAGATTTTTGCTAAAGCAGATCTCTCCTCTCCTTCTGCTATTGGAACATGATTATTTTTCATGTATTTCAGGTAAGCATAGATGATGGCTATTACCACACCCGCAACAGAAATTCCCATTAACATATATTCAGTAGAATGATCTAAAGTTAACTCCCCTAATCTTGAAGTTGATCCTTCAAAAACTGGATCTAAATAATGTGCTAGCCAATGTCCACCGCCTAACACTTCGGGAACACCAATAAAACCACCCACTACAGATAAAATTGCCAAAATAATTAAGGGGAAAGTCATGGAAACTGGAGACTCATGTAAATGATGCTTTTGTTCTTCGCTTCCGCGGAAATTACCCCAAAAGGTTAAAAACATCATTCTAAACATGTAGAAAGCAGTTAACATGGCTCCTAAAACTCCAATAATCCAAAGGATTTTATTGTCTTGATAAACATGAGCTAAAATCTCGTCTTTAGAAAAGAAACCTGCAAAAGGAGGTAAACCTGAGATGGCCAATGTCCCCATCAGCATTGTAAAAAATGTAATTGGTAATTTCTTTTTCAAACCACCCATTTTACGCATATCCTGTTCATCGCTCATGGCATGAATGACAGAACCTGCTCCTAAGAACAATAAAGCTTTAAAGAAAGCATGAGTCAGTACATGGAAGAAAGCGCCTGTATAAGCGCCCACGCCTAATCCTAAAAACATATATCCCAGCTGAGATACTGTTGAATAAGCCAGTACTTTTTTAATATCGGTTTGAGTTAAGGCTATAATTGCCGCAACAATTGCAGTTGCTAATCCAATAACAGCAATAATGCTCATGGTTACAGGCGATAGCGTAAATAAAATATTCGATCTAGCAATCATGTATATGCCAGCAGTAACCATTGTTGCAGCATGGATTAATGCCGAAACTGGAGTTGGACCTGCCATGGCATCTGGCAACCAAGTAAATAAAGGTAATTGTGCCGATTTACCAGTAGCCCCAATAAATAATAGTATTGTAATTAATGTTAATGTGGCATCCCCAGAAACCATTCCTTGTGCTTGTGGAAAAATCTGAGCAAAAGAAACACTTCCAAAAGTGGTAATGATTAAGAATACACCTATCAAAAATCCTAAATCACCAATTCTGTTCATGATGAAAGCTTTTTTAGCAGCATCCGCGTAAGCGCCATTTGAATACCAAAAACCTATCAATAAATAAGAACATAATCCAACACCTTCCCAACCAATAAACATGATGACATAATTTGATCCCAATACCAATAACAGCATGAAGAATATAAATAGATTTAGGTAAGAGAAAAACTTACCGAAACCTATGTCATGGCTCATGTAGCCAGCAGAGTAAAT
>JBKJLB010000228.1:0-3858 GCA_046597075.1 Pelobium sp. | reverse complement strand
AATTCTTTTTTTAATTCTGCTAATTTCGGGCTGTCCATTTTTACATTTGCGCTATTAGCCAAAATAGTTACTTTTGTTAGATTCCCAAAAACTAAATACATGAAGATAAAGCGCATTCCGTTAATTTTACTCATTACTGTTTTTATAGCAGCATTAGCTACCATTTTTAATCATTACAATATTGTTTCTGTTCCAGAAAATGCCTTAATCATTTTAAGATGGATAGCAATAGCAAGTTTATTTGCTTTTGGTGTTCAAAAGAAATCTTTAACCAGTTGGATATTAATTTCCATGGTGATAGGAGCAGAGATTGGGCATGATTTTTCAGAAATAGCCATTAACCTACAGGTTTTAAGTAAGGTTTTCTTAAAGATGATTAAAACCATTGTAGCGCCCTTACTTTTTGCAACATTGGTATTTGGCATTGCCGGGCACTCTGATTTAAAACAAGTTGGAAGAATGGGTTGGAAATCTCTTGTCTATTTTGAGGTGGTTACAACCCTAGCATTATTTATAGGTCTTTTGGCCATTAATATTTCAAAGGCAGGGGTAGGTATTAAGCCGCCTGCTGAAATCACTGAAACTTTAGAAAAAGTTGATCCTCAATCAGCTACAGATATTATTTTACACGTTTTTCCAGAAAACATAGCTAAATCAATTGCCGAAGGGCAGGTATTACAAGTTGTAGTATTTAGTATTATTTTTGGAATCGCTTTAGCCATGGTTCGTGAAGATAAACGTCGTCCGATGCTTAAGGCGGCTGAATCATTGTCTGAGGTGATGTTTAAATTCACCAATATCGTCATGTATTTTGCACCAATTGGGGTGGGGGCAGCCATTGCTTTTACCGTTGGGCACATGGGGCTTGGTATTTTATTGAATCTCATCCAACTTTTAGCAACCTTGTACGTTGCTTTAATAGCGTTCTTATTATTGATATTATTGCCAATTGCATTAATTGTTGGCGTACCTATTAAAAAGTTTTTAAAAGCTATTGCGGAGCCTGTTTCTATAGCCTTTGCAACAACAAGTTCAGAAGCTGCTTTACCTAGAGCGATGGAAGCAATGGAAAGACTTGGAGTACCTCGAAAGATTGTAGCTTTTGTAATTCCAACAGGTTATAGTTTCAATTTAGATGGGACAACTTTATACTTAGCATTGGCAGCAATATTTGTTGCTCAAGCAGCTGGTATGGACTTAAGTGTTGGGCAACAATTGGTAATTGTATTTACTTTAATGTTAACCAGTAAGGGAGTTGCAGGTGTGCCAAGAGCATCTTTAGTGATATTGTTAGGCACAGCTGCTTCGTTTAACTTACCAGTTTGGCCAATATTTATCATTTTAGGAATTGATGAATTAATGGATATGGCTCGTACATCTGTAAATGTTATAGGTAATTGTTTAGCAACAGTTGTTATTGCTAAATGGGAAAATGAATTTGATGAAAACGCTAACTATACAGAGATTGAAGAGTTATAATTATGAGTGATAGATTTAAAAAGATATTCTTAGGGGTAAGTATTGCAATACCGTTTTTGTTGTATTGTATTTATTACTATTCCTTTATGATTAAAAATGCACCTTACAAGTTTGTTGAGTTTAAGAACATTACCATGAAGGTTGGAATTGGTGATCGTTATGATAAAATATATTCATCTGCTAGCGAAAAATTTCAGTATCTCAACAGAAATGATTCTTTAATAGTGCATAAATTAAAGCTTTCTAAAGATGATTTATTGTATTTGCATAGGCGAGCAGCAGATATTGGAATGTGGGACATGCCAAATAAAATGTTAGGAGATACCACTAATACTGCTCCAAAATTTTACATAGAATTTGATTACGAGCGTAAAAAGAAAATTATAGAACTTGACGCTGCTTTTGATGGCAATCCAAAATTGAAAGATGCTGCTTTAGAGTTAGTTAAAACAGTTCAAAAAGTTATTGAATCTGCGGACGAGAAACAAAATAATTAATAGTAAATAACAATAATTTTAAGTAAAGCATCCTAAGTTTTTTAGGATGCTTTTCTTTTTGATTTCTCCCAGGCAGCAGACTGCTTCCCTTTAAAATATCTGAAAGTACCAGCCATAGCCGCGTAATTCATCATAGAGAAGTAAAAGGGTATAAATAAAATCTTAATTTTAATTTTTTTACTCTCTAATAAGTAGCCTGCTAATGACGCAAAATAAAACAAAGCTTGTCCTAAAAGAATTAGCTGAAAAATCCATAAATCTGGATTTTCAATGCTGATGATGATATTTAAAATTAAAACCAAAATCATTAACCAAGGCGTAATGGCCCACCTTAAAACGCGGTGGCTGATGTACTGAAACGTAAGAATTGGATAATTAAATGGGTTTGCTGATTTCTTTAATCTTAAAATAGATTGTATTCCTCCAGCAGCAATTCTAATCTTTCTCTTTAATTCTTCCTTAGTATCAGCAGATGCTGTTTCCATAGCGTAAGCGCCGGGCTCGTAAGCGATAATAAATCCATTTTCGGCAATACGCATGGCAATCATGTGGTCATCTATGATGGTGTCAGACTCTACTGGTTGATATAAAGCGGTTCTGATACTAAACAATTCTCCTGCTGCACCAACATTAGAATACAATTCGTAATCCCACTTTTTTAAAGCCGATTCATATTTCCAATAAAAACCTTCACCAGCAGCACTCGCATCTGCAGATTCATCTACCATTATTCTTTTTTCGCCAGCAACTGCACCAACTATAGGGTTTTGGTAATGTTTGACTAGTTCTTTAATCGCAGTTTTGTTTAAAAACGTATTCGCATCAGTGAAAACGGTAATATCACCTTTTATAAAAGGAATAGCTCTTTTTATAGCGGCCATTTTGCCAGCTCTAATATCTTGATGTAATAACTCAACCTCTTTTGTTTGACTGATAATTGAAGCAGTGTCATCCGAAGAGCCGTCAGTAATAAAAATAATCTGAATTTTGTCTTTTGGATAATCTAACGCTATGCAATTTTTAATCTTTTCTTCAATAATATCAGCCTCATTAAATGCTGCTATCAACAAGGAAACTGAAGGTAAAACCTGATTTTCTTTAAATTGAAAGGGCTTCACAAATATTCTTTTTATGCTCACTAAAAAGTATAAGAAAATTCCATATCCAAAAAAGGTATAAAAAATTAGAAATAAGCAAATCCAGAAAAATATAATCATGATTCTTTAAGTTTAAATCCTAATTCCTTACTGTTTTTTGAGTGACTAAAATTCCAGAATAATCCTTTTAATGCATATTTAGCTAAATCGGTTCTTGAATTTTTTAAATAAAGTAAAATCATTTTTGGACAAGCAATTAAAGTATAATAAATGCTAAATAAAAAAGAGTTGAAGATACCTGTATTACGCCTTATAAAAAGCATTCTATTTCTAGTCATAAAATAGGTTTTAATGATACTTTCTTTACCAACAGAGATTGACTCTTTATGATAAATGTATGTTTTACCTGTAAAGTTGATGGTTTTTCCTATCCTTTTAAACTTTTCGCACCAATCTAATTCCTCGTAATACAAGAAATAGCTTTCGTCCATTAAGCCAGCTTTCATTAAATCCTCTCGTTTACACATCACTGCGGCACCATGGCAAAACCCTGTCTCGTAACTTAATCCATCATATTGTCCAATGTTCTTCTCAAACTGTCCAATTTGTGCATTTCTTGCTGTAAGATAATTTAAAGAAGTGTATCCTGCATATTGAATCATACTTCTATCATCATCATAAATGATTCAATATGCAGGTTACACTCCTTTAAATTATCTTACAGCAAGAAACGCACAAATTGGACAGTTTGAGAAGAACATTGGACAATATGATGGATTAAGCTA
>JBKJLB010000224.1:0-2895 GCA_046597075.1 Pelobium sp. | reverse complement strand
ATGAGGATTTATAATTAATAAGATTTTTTGCCATCCCATTAAAAATAAATAGATGAAAAGGCCACATTAACCACCAATATAAACGCCCCCATAAACCATTTGGTCTAAAGGTGGCTACCTGGCTCAAAAATTTTGTTTTATTTCTTTCAATGATTCTAAACTCTAACCACGCTTCACCAGGTAATTTCATTTCTGCGTAAAGCAATAATCTTTTATTGTTTTTATCGGCAAGCAGTACTCTCCAAAAATCCAAAGCATCGCCAGCATAAATATTATTCCCTACTCTTCTTCCTCTTCTTGTTCCTACACCACCCACAAGCTGGTCTATAAATCCTCGTAAGCCCCAAAGCCAATCTAAATAATACCAACCTCGTTTGCCTCCTATAGACCAGATGTTGGATAAAACTTCTTTTGTGTTTTTTTCAAAAGGTCTTTTCACTTTATAAGAAAGCGTTCCGTTTTGTGGTACCTTAACCTGATCCATAAAATTGGTGGTTAGATAGCCCTTATTTAAAGCATCTCGCCAACTGGATACAATAGAGTTTTGTTCAATTTTGGCAAAAGCCATTTCTAACGCTTCGATATAGGAGAAGCATTCTTTTGGCACAACTTTTTTAATGATATCATTGCTACAAACTACTTCATTGCGCATACTTTCTACTAAACTGCTGGCTATGTTATAATTAACTGAGGTTACAATATTTAACCAGTATGATGATAACCGAGGAGTAAGAACTGGAATGGTAAATATATAACGTTTCAACTTTCTAACTTTTGCATAACCCAAAAGCATTTCTTTATAAGTTAGAATATCAGGGCCTCCAATATCAAAAGTTTGATTTAAAGCTTTTGGATTCCCTAAAACTCCGTCTAAGTAAAATAAAACATCTCTGATAGCTATGGGCTGACAACGGGTTCTTAACCATTTTGGCGCTATCATAATGGGTAGTTTTTCTGTAAGGTCTCTTATGATTTCAAACGAAGCACTTCCAGATCCAATAATAATTGCAGCCCTTAAACATGTATTGGCTATTTTACTGCTCTTTAAAATGTTTTCAACTGATAATCGAGATTTCAAATGTTCGGACAGTTCGTTATCATTTACAATACCTGTTAAATAAATAATTTGCTTACAATCGGTTTTCTCTAGTGCATTTATAAAATTATTTGCTGATAATTCCTCGAGTTGACGAAAATCGGTGTATGCATTTCCCATAGAATGCACCAAATAGTAAGCCGCATCAATATCTTTTGGGATATTGAATAAGCTTTTTTCATCCAAAAGGTCTCCGGTAATAATGTTTCTATGATCAATATCAACATCGGTTTCTTCTTTTAGTCTTCTTTTATCTCTAACCAAACAAAAAACTTCGTGACCATCCGCTAGTAAAATAGGGAGTAGTCGCGTACCGATATAGCCATTTGCGCCAGTTAGTAAAATCCTCATAATTAAGTAACAAGATACCTTGCCAACAGTTTTAATCTATCATGAATGTTGGTTAAAGGGGTATTTTTTAAGCTTAAATTTAACAAAACCTGATTTTAGCTTTATATTTAAAAAGTATTTTAAAATTGCTAATGCTTAAACCTATAAAAACTAATATCTACTTCGTTTTAATATTACGTTTACTCATCATCTATTTCCTTTATACATTTTGCCGAATAATCTTTTACTTTGGTAATATCAGTTTCTTTCCCGGAATTGATTTTCAAAGTTTTTTATATATCCTTTACGGGGGTCTAAAGTTTGATACCACCGCAATCTTATATATCAATTTGATATTTATTTTAAGTCAAGTTATTCCTTTTAAATTTCGGTTTAATCTGGGTTATCAAAAAGTATTCTCCAATATTTATTATGTCACTAACGCAATTGGTTTAATAGCCAATTTTGCAGATATCGTTTACTACCCTTTTACTCTTAAGAGAACCACTGCGACAGTTTTTATTCAATTTTTAAATGAGAATAACATGGCTTCTTTGCTGTTTAAATTCATAGTTATTAATTATTGGTATTTCACTGTTCTTTTTATTTTGAGCGTTATTTTTATGATTTTGGCTTATAAAAGGACTGGTGATGTAAAACAATTGATAAAAAATAATTGGGTCTTTTACATTGTCTCTATTGTAATACTTCTTTTAACAAGTGGCTTTGTAATTGCTGGATTAAGGGGAGGGTTTAGGCATAGTACCAGACCTATTACTATTAGCAATGCGGGTGAATTTACCAATCAACCTAGTGAAATTAACTTGGTTATTAATACGCCGTTTTCAATTATCAAAACCTTAAAAACGGAACCTTTAAGAAATGTAAAATACTTTAAGGATTCGCGGTCTTTAAACAAAATATATAGCCCAATTCATATTGCCGATCCCGTTAAACAGAGTTTTAGAAACAAAAATATTGTCTTCATTATTTTAGAGAGTTTTAACAAGGAGTATTTAGGAGCGTTTAATAAAAATTTAGATGGCGGAAAGTATAAAGGTTATACGCCGTTTTTAGATTCATTAAAGTCGGTTTCTTTATCATTTAATAATGCTTACGCCAACGGGAGAAAATCTATAGAGGCTCTTCCGTCAATTTTAGCAAGTATTCCAGGGATTAAAGAGCCTTTCATTTTATCTTATTACTCAACCAATAAGATTCAAGGTATTGGTGAGCTTCTATCAAATAAGGGCTATCAAACTTCTTTTTTCCATGGTGCACCAAATGGATCTATGGGTTTTACATCCTTTGTAAAAATGGCTGGCATTAAAGATTATTATGGGATGACCGAGTATCATAATGATGCTGATTTTGATGGAATGTGGGGGATATGGGACGAACCTTTTTTTCAGTATTGGGCTAAAGAAATGAACACTTTTAAGGAACCGTTTTTTAGTACTGTCTTTTCT
>JBKJLB010000217.1:0-4317 GCA_046597075.1 Pelobium sp. | reverse complement strand
CTGCAAGAGTGTTTGCGAGTTAACCAACTTTGAGGTTTTCTTTTGAAACAATAAAGCAAGAAAATATAACAACAGAAAAGGAGTCTTACGACTCCTTTTCTGTTTCTATATCTTTATAAAAAAAACTATTTAATCGTTTGTCCAAAGAAAACAGCATTCATAAACAACTTGCTAGTACCAAACCAAAAAGCCCTAAAATTTGGATTATCAGAAAAAGAAATTACTCTACCGCCACCAAAATTACTGCAAATCACTGATGCAGAGCCTTTCAATATTTTCTCGTTTGACGGAGAAATATATCCTGCCAAAAGTGGTTTAGAAGTATAAGCCAAAGGCGTTGCAAATGGATCGCTTGGTTTTTCGAACATGCCTGTTCCTTCTCTAAAAACCGGAATTTCTGCACTAGTAATTCCGTAAGCAATTGGATGTGTATTATCTACTTTGCAATTAAAAATCGCTCCAGGTATGTATTGCGCTCTGGCTACTTCTTGTTGCGTATCATAATTTCTAAATGCTACCGAATCTGCATTTTTAATGGTTTTGTATTTAATGTTGATTAATCCGTTTGCGATTGCCCAGCGATTGGCATCACCTTGGGCAATTAAAGTTCCTCCTGCTTTTACAAATCTTTTGATTTCATCTATTCCACTTTGCGAAATAGAAGAGTATCTACCGTCAGACATGATCATCACATTATACTTCTCTAAACTAATTCGGTTTAAATCAGCTTGCTCTACCAAAACTGGCGGCATAGCAAAACGTTGATCTAGTAAGTGCCAAACTTCACCAGCATCATTTGGATTCACTCCAGCCCCTGTTACCAATAAAGTCTTGGGCTGCTTTACTACTTTAAAGTTGCTGCTTCCTAAATTAATACCTTCGGTTATTCCAGTTCCAGCTGATAAAATATCCACTCCGTTTTCTTTAGCTAAAGCCGATAAAAGCTGGTAAATATCTGCTGAAGTCATGGATTGATTTTGAGCAGGAATCATGATGGTTCCATCATCAAATTCTTTTGGTTTACCATTAACAGTCATGCTGAAAGATTTAGTGGCCACTTTTGCCAATAAGCCTTTTTTAAGCACTTCGTTTAAAATTTTAGGTGAATAGAACTCTGTCCACTCAAATAAATAAGCGTAATTACTTTGTCCGCCTAACATTTTTCCTTCAGGGAATTTTGCTGCGGTAACTTCAGTTCCTAATAATCCTGCTGTTGAACTCAACTCGGCATATTTAATATTCATAGCCAAAGGGAAAGTCCAAGCAGATATATCATAAAATAAACTATCCTGAAACTTTGTCTGCTTACTAAAAATTGCTTTTAAAGTGGTGTACTGAATTTGATCTGTTGGTACCACATAAGCGCCTTCAGTTTCAAAGTTTTTACCACTAGCGCTGGTATTTTTAGCCAATTGATAAACTTTTATTTGGTGTCTTTTTAAGATATCTAATAAGTGATAGCTAATGGCTTTATTATCCGATGCACCAAAAACATAACCTTTCACGGCATCGGCTTTAGCCAAATTTGTAGCATTCTTATAAAAATCTCGTTGAAATTTCAGCATTTCTACTCGCATGCCTTGAGCAGCCTTTAAAGTTGAAAACGCTGTTGTAGATTGATTTTTAACTGTGAAAGGGAAACGCACAATTCCGTTTTCACTTTCTTGAGCGTGGCCGCGAGAACTCGCCTGTTCGAACAAAATTCCAACTGCGCCATTGATATCTGGATAGGTACTTCCTTTGCCGTAATAAAAATCATCATAGTTCTCTTTGGTGAAATAAAGCGATCCTATTTCATCTAATGCTTTCGCATGATATTCGCCAATTTTGGCCGTTAATTCCTGATTGATTTTTGGCGTTAAAGGATTTGTCCGTGAGGGAACACCAGGCTGAAAAAAGAAGGTTGCATTGGTTCCTTGTTCATGATGATCTGTTAAAATATTTGGTTTCCAATCATGAAATTGCGCTAACCGTCCTTTTGATTCATTGTGTTGAAGCGGCAACCAATCGCGGTTTAAATCAAACCAATAATGATTCGTTCTTCCGTTTGGCCAAGGTTCATTAAACTCTCTAGCATTTGGGTCAGTCACTAAAGTATTGCTCTTATTTGCATTTACCCAAGTCGAGAAACGTTGAATTCCATCAGGATTAATAGCTGGGTCAAAAAGAATAACTGTATTTTTTAATAGTTCATCAACTTCCGAACCTTGTGCAGCAGCTAAATAATATGCTACCACCATTGCAGCATTTACCCCGCTTGGCTCGTTACCATGTACTGAAAAACCTTGCCAAACCACAATAGGCATGTTTTCTACATTAATGTTCGCCGATTTTGATGGATCAGATAAAGCCACATGTTGTGCTTTTATTTGCTCAATGTTCTTCTGATTCTCTGGACTAGTTATGGTTAATAAGAGTAACTTTCTATTTTCGTAAGATAGAGCGTATTCTACCAGTGTTATCCGGTCCGAAGCTCTATCTAGCTCTTTCATATACATCACCACTTGGTCATGACTTACATGCTGGTCGCCTACGTTAAAGCCAAAAACATCTTGAGGTTTTGGAATTTTCGTATCGTAAGAAATATTTTGTGGAAGATAGTAAGAAAGTGGTGTTTGCGCTTTCGCGATGCTGATAGAAAGACAAAAGAACAATAAAGCGTAAAGTTTTCTCATTTTAATGAATTAGGTTCAAAAGGCAAGTTAAAAATTTAAAACCTTTATTGCTATTGACATATCTGAGTGACAAAATTGTTACCGTTTTAACTGATGTGCTATTTGGTACTGTGGTGGATGCCTCTCATTTCCTGGAGACAACGCTCCCATTAATATCATTTCAACGAAAAGAGACATCTCACTTTAAAAGTTTCATTTTATAGTGTTTGATATATATTGCAAACAAGTGTAAAAATTCTCTTTTCAAAAAACATTCTATTCTTTTTACTTATTTTGAAAGATAAACTCTTTAAAAAATGAGACGAATTAAACAGATACATTCAGCGGCTTATACCCCTATTGCCTATTTGAATACCTATACTGCGTTGCCAACAACTAGTTTGGATTATTTAGACCCGTTTCTACTATTACACCATCATGGACCTCAAGTATTTGAGAAAAACAATCAAGGTTTACCTTTTGGACCACATCCGCATCGTGGGTTCGAAACTTTAACCTATATCGTTAGCGGCGATATTTCTCATCAAGATTCTAGCGGTGGCAAGCATATTAATAGAGACGGCGGTATACAATGGATGACTGCTGGAAGCGGTTTAATTCATTCAGAAACTTCATCTGCTGAATTTATGAAAAACGGTGGCGAAGAGGAAATTTTACAATTGTGGATGAATTTATCAGCCAAGCATAAAATGGTAAGACCCTCTTATAAAGGCTTAAATTTTGACGAAATCCATCATTTTGATGTAGATAATGGTAAGGTAACTATCGACTTAATTTCTGGTGAAATGAAAGGACATCAAGGACCAATTGAATCCATTAGTGGCTTAACCATGACCAGCATTCGGATGAAAAAAGAAGGAAATTTAAGTCTTGATATTCCAGCTGAAAATCAAGTTTTTTTTTACGTGGTTAAAGGAAAATTAAAGGTGAACGAACAAGAAGTTTCTATGCGAAATTTGGTGCAATTTGAATTTGAGGCAGGCACAATTGAAGTTACCGCTACCGAAGATACTTATATCTTGTTCGGCCATGCCAAACCCTTTAATGAGCCTGTGGTGTCTCAAGGTCCTTTTGTAATGAATACCGAAGAAGAAGTTCAGCAAGCTTATCAGGATTATAGAAGTGGGAAAATGGGTTCGTGGAATTAAAAATATTTCCAATTAGCACAAACAATTCCAAAAATAATTACTTTTATAAATATTGGCAAACACCGAGACAAAATTCGAAAGGCCCTGATTTTATCGGGGTTTTTCTATGATACGCAAAGACCAATTTGTATTATTCTTGATAAATCATCGTAATTGTAATCAAACTCTCTTATTTTTAGCTTCCATCAAATTTTAAGCATCATGAAAAGATATATTTTGATTGCTGTTACCGCATTTTTCTTTTGCGAAGTAAACGCTCAATCACAAGACTCGGTAACTTTTAAAGATTACCAAAGAGCAGAAAATTTTCTAGGATATAACATTACTAAATACCTAGATGGGAGCAGTATTCGTCCTAAATGGTTAAATGGAGACCGTTTTTGGTTTGAAAACAAAACCAGTACTGGAACCGAATTTTTAATTATTGACCCGATAAAGAAAAGCAAAAAACTTGCTTTTGATCCGCAAAAATTAACTGTTGCACTTTTTCAATC
>JBKJLB010000109.1:0-3997 GCA_046597075.1 Pelobium sp. | reverse complement strand
TTAAATGGACGAATGATACATACTTTCACTTTATAATGTTCCGAATAAAATTTACACAACTCTTACGCCCTTTCAAAACACATGGCGGAAGAGTTGTGTAAATTTTATTCGGAACATTATAAAGTGAAAGTATGTATCATTCGTCCATTTAATATTTACGGTCCCGCACAGGATGAACGTTTCTTGATTCCTGAATTGATCGGTAAATTTTATGGAAGCGATAAAGAAGTAAAAGTAAAAGACCTTGAACCGAAACGGGATTACGTTTACATAAGCGACCTTGTTGAAGCCCTTGTTCTTACTCTTGAAGTGAAAGAAGCATTTTTAATATTAAACATTGGAAGCGGATATTCATTGAGTGTGGCTGAAATAACTGAAAAAATAAAATCGATTTCAGGAATAAATAAAAACATTACTTCAGCTAATGAAAAAAGGGCGAATGAAATTCCGGATACAGTAGCTGATATTAAATTAGCATTTGAAAAACTGGGATGGAAACCTAAAGTAAGTTTCGAAGAAGGAATTGGAGAAATCTTGACAAACAATAAATTAAAATAATAAATTATGTTGGATCTAAACGGAAAACACGTTTTAATTACCGGAGGAACAGGTTCCCTGGGTAAACAATTAGTAAAAACTATTTTGAAACGTTGGCCAAACGTGAAGCGATTAATTATTTTTTCACGCGATGAGCAGAAGCAACATCAAATGAACATGGAATATCCTGTAGTTCCCGGCGGGAATATGCGTTATTTCATTGGTGATGTTCGGGATTTTGAACGTTTGAAAAAAGCGTTTAAGGGAGTAACTCATGTTATTCATGCCGCCGCTATGAAGCATGTACATATTGCAGAATACAACCCAATGGAGTGTGTTATGACGAATGTAATGGGCGCTGAAAATGTAATTAATGCTGCTATGGAAGCGGATGTGGAAAATGTTGTTGCCTTATCAACCGATAAAGCTGCTGCGCCGATAAATTTGTATGGTGCAACTAAATTGTGTTCTGATAAATTATTTGTTGCAGCGAATAACATTAAAGGATTTTCAAATATAAAGTTTTCTGTTGTCCGCTACGGAAATGTGATGGGCTCAAACGGTTCTGTTATTCCATTTTTTATGGAGCGTAAGAAGACCGGTATTTTACCAATTACAGATCCGAAAATGACACGCTTTAATATTTCATTGCAGGAAGGCGCAGATCTGGTTTTGCACGCAATGGAGCATGCTTGGGGCGGAGAAATATTTGTTCCAAAAATTCCTTCATATAAATTAACTGAAGTCGCTAAAGCAATTGGTCCTGAATGTAGAACCGATATTGTCGGTATTCGTCCGGGTGAAAAAGTACATGAGGAAATGATAACAGAGTCTGATTCATTCAGTACATACGATCTGGGAAAATATTATGCGATCTTACCACAGGTTCCTGTATTTAACCTGAACGATTATATTAAAAGCTTTAATGCCAAAAAAGTGCAGGAAGGATTTAAATTTAATTCGGGACAGAATACAGATTGGGTGAACGCTGAACAATTACGTGAATTAATTAAACAACACCTCGATCCTGAATTTAAAGTGTAAAATAGTAAGCAATCAAAATTTATAATAATTATTTAAAGTAGGTAAAATGAAATCGTATTATAATCATTTAAAATCGATTAAAAGTGAAGGCGAAGAAGTAGCCATCAGTCAGAAACCCGTATTCAGATCGTCTGCTATTTTCCCTGTGTTGCACAATCAATATCAATCCACGAAAATAACTTTTATGGGATATTGGTTACTAAAACGCGGGATCAAAGAAATTGGTTTGGTTTATACTTTACGAAGTAGTGAAGGCGCTATTCTTTCCAGAAAATATATTGTAATTGATCAGCCAAAAGCGTATTGTATTTCTCTCGCTGAATTTTCTGAAATTGTTGCGAACGATTTTATCGGTTCATTGGAACTTGAAATTTTTTCTACCCGTGATCTTGTTTTTCCTTATCCTGCTTTTGTATTAATGTATTATGGTGATAACTTTAGTACTTCGGTACATACTGTTGGACGCATTTATAATGATATTGAAGATCTACATTCCAACGAAGAATATAAAGTGCGTGAATCCGGTTTTGATATTTATGACAATCAGAATCTGAAACCATTTTTTGCATTCACAAATGGCCCTATAGCCAATAAATCACCTAAGATCGCTTATGAAATAAATAATGCGAAGAATGATCTATTAAAGGGTGAACACGAATTAAAAGAATTGAAACCCTTTGAAACGAGATTTGTTTGGTTAAATGATCTGCCCGGACTTAAAGATTTTCTGGATAACAAAGCAGGCTCCATAAAATTCGGACATAATTTAGAAGGATTTTTTCCACGTTTCCTTGCAGGAAATGTACAAAACAGTGATCATTCTATTAGTATAACACATTCGTATTATGATAGCTCTGCTCTAAATGACAGCAGGTCGTACTGGAATAGGAAAAGTGAAGAATTTAACGATAGCTCTGTATCAATTCCTTTATTTATAAAGAATGATTACTATACCAGACTAGCTATTTATCCTATATTTTCACCTTCCGACTTCACTTTATCTTTTTCATTTTATACAGGTGATGGTAAATTTATTTCTGAATTGAAAGATTATATTGAAGTTAAAAGTCAATTAAATAAATATGAGCAAATTGATTTTGGTGATATCATCAAAAAAGAAGGGTTGGAGAATTTAAAACCGGAAACTGTTAATATTATTTGTAACTGGAAGGATAAAGAAAAAATACCGACAAGGGTAAAATTCGGTTTGAATGTCGGCTTCAATAATAAGACTGCTTTAGCGAGCAATCTGTGTTTTGCGCCTCAATTGGGTAATCCGAATATTCTTAAAAAGCAAACAGCATTCAGATGGGCGCCCTTTTTAAATATTGGGAACTCGATCATTTCTTTTACCAACTCATCTTTCGAAAAAAAGTATGACAGGGATGCTAATGTACAGCTCTCATTTCATAGAGAGACTGATGCTGAAATACTGGAACGTAATATTACTGTAAAACCAAACGGTGTAGTTGAAATAAATCTTGAGAGCGATAAAGAATTGAAAAACTTTTTTGGTGAAGGCACAGGATGGGTGGCAGCACAGGCTGACAATCCTTTTTTAAACGGATTTTATTTTGATTTGAATCAATCTGGCGCAGTGGCGGCAGATCATATTTTTTAATTTAAATTTTATACTATGATACAATTACCTGATTTTGCAAAAACATTTTATTACGAAAATAATTTTTATTTATCGTCGGATGTTAACAGAATGGCCAAAGTGATGGCGCATTATGAATTGTTTAAACTGTCGGTTGATATTCCGGGCTCGGTTGTCGAATGTGGTGTTTTTAAAGGTGCTGCGTTTGTACGGTTTGCTGCGTTCAGAAAATTACTTTGTAATGCTTCCAATAAAAAAATGATTGGCTTTGATGTTTTCGGAGAATTTCCTGAAACAGCTTTTGAAGGCGATAAAAAATGGAGAGAGAAGTTTATTGCTGATAGCGGAGAGCAAGGAATTGATAAAGATCAATTAATGCAGGTTCTAAAACATAAAAGCTGTGATGAAAATGTTGAGTTAGTAAAAGGAGATGTTTGTAAGACTGTGCCTGACTACGTTAAAGAACATCCTGAACTTAAAATTTCATTCTTAAATATTGATGTTGATATTTATGAGCCCACTTTGGCAGCTTTAAAAAACCTTTATCCCCACGTTAGTAAAGGAGGGGTTATAGTGCTAGATGATTATGCTAATGTTTTTCCCGGTGCAAATAAGGCCATCGATGAATTTTTAAAAGATAAGGATGTAACTATAAAGCGCCACTCTTTTGCAATGACACCATGTTATTTTATAAAAAAAGAAATATGAAAACACAACAAACAGAATTTTGGGAAAGTGAATTCGGTAAGGAATATACCGACCGTAACACATTTACCGCCGCGGATTGGAATAAATGGTATTCTGATAATTTCGGAA
>JBKJLB010000144.1:0-3531 GCA_046597075.1 Pelobium sp. | reverse complement strand
AATTATTTGTAAAAAATTAAAATTAAATATAATGACGGATTTAAAAACGTTTGCTAAACAATTAGTAAACTTAACTTCTTTAACAGTTAAGTTTACTAATTGTTCAGCAAACGATTTTAAATCCGCCATTATATTTAATTTTAATTTTTTACAAATAATTTACTACCAAACTTAAGGTGTTTGATTTAACCTTCTCTTTCTTGTAAAGTTTTGACAATCCCTGCCAATTTGTTTCCGCCAGACTGTAATGCTGAAATAACATTCTTCGCTGGTGACTGTAATAATCCAATAATTTCGCCAATAAGTTGCTCTCTTGATTTAAGATTAACTAATGCTTCTAATTGGTTATCGCCGATGAAAACAGCTGAATCTACATAAGCTGCTTTTAAAACTGGTTTCTCTGCTTTGTTTTTTCTCAACTCCTTTATCAGCTTCGCCGGAGCGTTAGCATTAGTTGAAAACATTACAGAAGATGGACCTTTAAGAACCTCGAATAAAGGAGTAACATCACCATCTAATTGCTCTAAAGCTTTTTTGATAAGTGTGTTTTTAACAACCTGCATTCCAATTTGGTTCTCAAAACATTTGCGGCGAATACTATTAATTTTTGCAACCGATAAGTTTGAAGTGTCAGTAATATAAAAATTACCTGATTCTTTCATTCTATCGACTAAAGCAGAAACAACTTCGTGTTTTTCTTCTCTTCTCATAATATTAAATTCCCGCTACTGTTTTAGTTTCAATTTCAATCCCCGGAGACATAGTAGAAGAGATATGTACACTCTTAAAATATGTTCCTTTTGCAGCTGATGGTTTCAATTTTGAAATGATTTGAAGAACTTCCAAAGCATTTTCATAAATCTTATCAGAAGGGAAAGATACTTTACCTATTGAGCAGTGTATGATACCAGTTTTATCAACTTTAAAGTCGATTTTACCCCCCTTTACGTCAGTTACTGCTTGTCCCACATTCATGGTTACAGTTCCTGATTTAGGATTTGGCATCAAATTACGCGGACCTAAAATACGACCTAACTTTCCTACTTTAGCCATACAGCTAGGAGTAGTAATAATAATGTCGACATCTGTCCAGCCACTCTCAATCTTAGCTATATACTCGTCCAAACCTACAAAATCAGCACCTGCAGCTTTTGCTTCCTCTTCCTTATCAGGAGTTACTAAAGCTAAAACGCGTACTGTTTTACCGGTACCATGAGGTAAAGTAGCAATACCACGAACCATTTGATTGGCTTTACGCGGATCTACACCTAAACGAACATCAATATCTACTGATGAATCGAATTTGGTTGTAGTTACTTCTTTAACTAGGGCGGCTGCATCCTTTAAGGAATAAGCTTTACCAGCTTCAAGTTTGGAAAGTGCCGTCTTTTGATTTTTTGTTAATCTTGCCACTGTCTTTTACTTATTTGTGTTAATTAATTATTCCAGGGTGCATCTCCTGTAACGTTTATTCCCATACTACGGGCTGTGCCTGCAACCATCTTCATTGCTGATTCCATTGTAAATGCATTTAAATCAGTCATCTTATCTTTTGCAATCACTTCAACCTGTTCCCAAGTTACCTTGGCAACTTTTTTACGGTTAGATTCTGCTGATCCACTTTTGATGTTTGCAGTTTCCATTAACTGGATTGCAACCGGTGGATTTTTAATGATAAATTCGAAAGATTTGTCTGCATAAACAGTGATTACAACAGGAAGTACTTTGCCTGCTTTCTCCTGGGTACGAGCATTAAACTGCTTACAAAATTCCATAATGTTCACACCTTTTGCTCCTAATGCAGGACCAACTGGTGGAGATGGATTTGCTGCCCCTCCCTTGATTTGTAATTTGATTAACGCACTGACTTCTTTTGCCATTTTCTATTTATTTATTTCTCAACGTTAATAATGTGGAAGCATTTGTAACATTTAAGATCTTTATAGATTTGAGTATTGAGATGTGAGTATTGAGTTTTAAAGTCTCATATCTCAAATCTGATTTCTCAAATCTGATTATTCTTTTTCTACTTGCATATAGTTAAGTTCTAATGGAGTTCTACGTCCAAAAATCTTAACCATAACTTTTAATTTCTTCTTTTCTTCGTTTACTTCTTCAATCACACCGGAGAAACCATTGAAAGGTCCATCCATTACTTTGATATTTTCTCCAACATAGTAAGGTACATTCATCATCTCTCCCTGCTCGGCCATCTCATCTACCTTACCCAAAATTCTATTTACCTCAGCTGGTCTTAAAGGAACAGCGTTTCCGCTTTTATCTCCTAAGAAGCCAATTACGCTATTTACGCTTTTTATAATTTGTTCTAACTCTGCATTTAAAGCAGTTTCAATCAAAACATATCCTGGATAAAAGTTTCTTTCTTTAGCAATCTTCTTCCCGTCTTTCATTTGATAATATTTTTCCATCGGTATTAATACCTGGGGAACCAAATGAGTTAAACCTAAACGGCTAATCTCTGCATCAATATATTGCTTAACTTTTTTCTCTTTCCCACTAACCGCTCTTACAACGTACCATTTTAACTGATCACTCATGCTTTATATATTATGCAAATGATTTATACATTAATTTCAACAAGTTACCTACTGATTCATCCATTGCTAAAATGATCAAAGCAATGATTAATGATGCAACTAGTGTGATAACCGCACTATTTTGAAGGTTACTCCAAGTTGGCCAAGTTACCTTCTCAGTTAACTCGATGTATGATTCTTTGATATATTCTGCAAAATTAGCCATTCTTATTTTCGCGTTAGCACGGGAACAAGGATTCGAACCCTGATCAAAGGTTTTGGAGACCTCTATTCTACCGTTGAACTATTCCCGTTTATAAATTTAATTCTAATAAAAACTAAAACTTTTATTAGATAAAAAGTACCTAGGGAGTTTTGTCCCTAAGTACTTTAATATAATTCCTTGAAGTTTATTAACTCAAGATTTCTGTTACCTGACCAGCACCTACAGTTCTACCACCTTCACGGATAGCGAAACGTAAACCTTTTTCCATTGCTATAGCGTTGATTAACTTAACAGTGATTGTTACGTTATCACCTGGCATAACCATTTCAACTCCTTCAGCTAATGTAATTTCTCCAGTAACGTCTGTTGTTCTGAAATAGAACTGTGGACGATACTTGTTAAAGAATGGTGTATGACGACCACCTTCAGCCTTTGATAATACGTAAACTTCAGCTTTGAAATCAGTGTGAGGAGTTACAGAACCTGGCTTACAAATAACCATACCACGACGGATAGCAGTTTTTTCAATACCACGTAATAATAAACCTACGTTATCACCAGCTTCACCTCTATCTAATATCTTGCGGAACATCTCAACTCCAGTTACTGTAGACTTTAAGTTTTCAGCACCCATACCTAAGATATCAACACCTTCACCAGAGTTGATTACTCCACGCTCAATACGACCAGTTGCAACAGTACCACGACCAGTGATCGAGAATACATCTTCTACTGGCATAAGGAAAGGTTTGTCAGTCAAACGTGGAG
>JBKJLB010000051.1:0-2609 GCA_046597075.1 Pelobium sp. | reverse complement strand
TCTTGAGGAACTAAACTTGTTATTTTACCTTTAATAGCAGAGAAAGAATTTTTTAAAGAATTAATGCTACCAACAGCTAAATCGTATTCAACCTGCAGGTTTAATTTCTGAGCTACTAAGTTTAATTTGCTATTTAAAGGGTTATCTATGTATTTAGAACTTTGCTCAAAAATTTGTTGATTAATAACTTTATTCAAAGAGTCTATCGTCGCGTTATACTTTGGGTCAAACTGACTTTTAATTTGCAATTCACTTACTCTGTAGAGTTTTTCTTTGGTGCTTGTTAATTTTCTGTTGATTTCTATTAAGGCAGCTTCTGAATATTTTTTAATATTGGGATCAAACTGGTTATCAATATTCTGAATAGTTTGCTTTAAAGAAACTGCATTTGTTTCTGCTTCTTGGATTTTGGTTTCATACTGACTTGCAAGTTCAAATAATTTTCTTGATTGCTCTGTAAGGTCAAGAATACCATTTTTAATTTTAAAATCTTTTAGTTCAAGAACAGCTTTTTGTAAGGTATCACTTTTTGTTTGTGTTAATTTCTCCAAAAACTTTACAGATTTTGTTTGATTTTCCTTTAAAAGTGCGGTATAATAGGTTATAAATTCATTTGTAATAGTGTTTACAATAAATGCAGAAAGCTCTGGATCCTCTGATGTGAATCTAACGGATAAATAATCACTTATTTCTAAACGGTCAACATCAAGATTTTTTTCTATGTACTCTTCTTCATAACCCATCGAATTTAGAATTCGATTTAACAGCTTATCTTCCTCACTAAACTGGTTTAACTGCTCTCTGTTTGCAAATTTTCTTCTAAAAATATTTAAAACGTTTCTTCTTTCTATGTCAGATAAATCTTTTACCTCACTGCTTAGCTCTCTAAATGGTTTATCAGTAGTAAAATCATGAATGATTAATTGATAAGAAGTTAAATTGATTATTTTTTTTAATTTGATGATTTCTATAAGGTTGCTAAATTCCCTATTTATCTTCGATTCTTGTTTATCGAATAAACTTGCTAAATTTTGGGTTTCATCAACAATACCTGTAGAAATCTGACCTTCAGAAACATATTGATCAGGAAGATTTCTTACAATAAAATAAGCTATAATAACTGTAATTAAGGGAATAGAAATTACAATAAATCTGAATCTGTATAATAGTTTATAAAACTTCTTAATCTCTTCCATGATTTATTTAATGTCTTCTATTTTTGTAATAGTCAATTCTTCAATAGTTACTTTTGTAGTTAAAAATGCTGTTTCAGCAGCTATTTTTGATTGACTCACGCTACTAAAATTAATCAAGCCTTGACTATATGCATCAAACGTAGCTTCTCCTCTTTCATAACGTAATTTTAAATCTTTTAATAATCCATCTGCATCTTGCAAGGTCTTAGTATATAGTCTGACATTATTTAAGGCCTGAATGTAGGCGAAATATCTTCTTTTTACTTCTGTTTCTAATGTAATTTCGTACTCTTTAGCCTCATATTGAGAGCTTTCTAACTCTAGTCTGGTTTGTTTAACATTATTTGGCTTTTTTATAAATTCAGCAATATTTACATTTACACTAAATTGATAGCCAGAGTAAAAATTAGGGTCAATAAAATTTACAGTTTTGTTGGGTTGAGAAACGTAAGAAACTGAAAAAACATCAAACCAATTCAATTTTTCTTGTTTAACAGCTAAAGCGGCTATATCATTTCTTAATTGGTTTGTTTTAAGTTTTGGATAGTTTTGCTTTGCAGTAGCTACCAGTTTTTCTAGAAATAAATATGAAATGTCAGGAATGATTGATTCTTGTGCCTTTATACTATTTATTGATGCAAAAAGACCAATAAAAATTATAATTAGTGACTTTGATATTTTATTCATCAAGTGTTTTTTTAGATTTATTCTGAAAATTTAGATTAAAATCTTTTTTTCGAAGCTATAAGTTATTAACACTCTAAAGGCAAATCTATGCCAGAATAAAGTTCAACCTATTAATGACCATACAAATGGTGTTTGAAACTATGAGGACGTATATTTTTTTTAATTATAAATATGTCAAAATTAATTTCTACCTTTTAAATGGGGTATAAAAGTTGTGGAAATAATTACCTAAGTGTAGAAGTATAGCCTCTTATATTTTTTTTTTTGATTTCATTTGATATACGCATTATTGCTATTAAAGCGGTTGTGGCTATTTATAGCAAATAAACTTTAATAAAAATATTTATTCCTTGTAATGGAGTGATATTTGGTTTAGAAATAATAAATTAGGGTAGAAAGTTTATTTAGAAACTTAAGTATGAGAATTAGATTAATCCCCAGTTTATTTTTAGCTGGATTTTTTATGTTGATAAGTTTTAAAAGTAAGGCTCAACTTCCCTACTTCGATAGCTTTAGAGATTCAACTGCAAGCAATATTGTTTTTGGCGGAACACCAGTAGCTTTTTTAACAGCTTCTAATAAGGCAAAACTAGATTTACCCGGAGATGGATACCTCAGATTAACTGATAATACTGGTTTTCAAAAAGGCTTTGTATACAGTACCAATGATTTAACATCTAAAGACGGATTAAAGATAACTTTTGAATATTACGTTTATGGAGGAAC
>JBKJLB010000233.1:0-4337 GCA_046597075.1 Pelobium sp. | reverse complement strand
TTCCATTCCCAATCAGAACTTTAGATTTTGGAATAAAGGGAGGTAAAGCATTATCGGAAATGAAATTAAACTTACTGAATCAAAAAGACTAATTGCTATTTGGTATAAATCTTTAAAATCATTCCGATAGAAAGGATATTACTTTTTAGGTTATTTAATGTTTTTATCCCCTCGATAGTAGCATTTTCAAACCTTTTGGCTATTTCTGATAAAGAATCGCCTGTTTTAACTTTGTAAGTGATGTAATCTGTCCTATCCACTTTTTCTGGTTGTTTAGATTTTACAGTTTCCGGCTTTACAAATAACTTTTGACCTGGAACAATAACATTGGATTTTAATTGATTCCAGACCTTTAAATCTTGTACTTCAACTTTGTATTGAAGTGCTATCTTTCCTAAATTTTCACCATTTCTAACAGTATGATTAGAATAAACAACTTCTTCTTTAAGTGCTCTTGTTGATAAAGAAGCGTTAATTACTTCTATAGCACTTTCGTCATTACTGTTAAGAGTTGCAAATAAGTCAGGATAATTTTTAGCCGTCACTCTAGGAATGATTAGTTTTTTTGGAGCATGGGTAGAGCCATTTATGAGGTCTTTCTTATACATCGGATTTAAGTTTTTTAAATCTGAAATATTCATGTTTATAGCTTTAGCGATTTTACTTAGTGTTACATAACCATTAATATAGATAGAATCAGGTTTTATAGGAACATCATCTGCGACTATAATATCGTCATATCTATCATAATAATTCATCATATAGTTAGCCGCAATAAATGCTGGCACATATAATCTGGTTTCTCTAGGCAAATAAGGTTGAATATCCCAAAAAGATTTTTTACCTCCGCCAGCTCTTTCAATAGCCCTAGTCACATTTCCCTTTCCACAGTTATAAGATGCAAGCGCTAACAACCAGTCTCCTAAATCATCGTAAGCTTGCCTAATATATGCTGCAGCAGCATTGCTTGCGGCAACAGGATCGCGACGTTCGTCAACATAATTATCTATAGTAAGTCCATAAACCTTTCCAGTGGTATACATGAACTGCCATAAACCAGTGGCCCCAACCCTCGAAACAGCAAATGGATTCATGGATGATTCAACTATCGGCAGGTATTTAAAAGCTAATGGAACTTGATAAGCTAAAAGTGCTTTTTCAAAAATCGGGAAATAGTATTTGCCTAAATATACCATCTTCCCAATATTTACTTTTTTATTGGCTAAATACAAATTAATTTGATCTTGAACATCCTCATTGTAATCTAAAGAAACTGCAGAGGAGATTGAATCTAACCGGTATTTATAAATTAAATTGGGATTAAGTCTATAAATTTCTTGCTGTAGTGCTGTATTCATTGGAATCTTTAATGAATCTGATTTAATTAGATTTAGAATCATTTTGGACTCTTTTGGTGTTAACTTTCCCGTTTTGGCGGAGTCTATTTTAATTTTTGTTTGAGCCGATAAGGTAAGATTGAATATTAAAAATGTACAATAAATGAATACTATTAATCTCTTCATTTCTTAGTTTTTATTTGTTTAAGAGTCTTCCTTCAAGTGATCAAAATATGCCGAAAAAGAAAGAAGCGCTACTTCTTTATAACGTTTACCAATGATTTGGATTCCTATAGGCAAGCCTACTGAATTCTTTCCTGAAGGTACTGATATCGCGGGTAATCCAGCTAGCGAAGCCCCAACAGTAAAAATATCTGCTAAATACATCACAACAGGATCTGTTATTTGTTCGCCAATATTAAATGCTGGAGTAGGTGTAGTAGGTGTAATGATAAAATCAAAATCTTCTAAAATTTTATCCATTTTGTCCTTAATTAAACGTCGAGCTTTTTGTGCTCTCGAATAATATGCATCATAATAACCTGCACTCAAAACAAATGTCCCTAACATAATTCTACGCTTCACTTCTTCTCCAAAACCCTGTGATCTGGATTTCTTATATGTAGACATCAAATCTTTTGATTCATTACTTCTATACCCGTAATGAACACCATCGTATCTGGCTAAGTTGGAAGATGCTTCGGCAGTAGTTAAAATATAGTACGTTGGTACCACATAATCTAAATATTCAAAAGAGACAGGTTCAACGGTGTGTCCTTTGGCCTTTAATTTTTCTATTTGATATAAAATATTGGATTTAATTTCCGGGTCTAAACCATCAGAATGTAAAGTCTCTTCAATGTAGGCTATTCTTTGTTTTTTTGTATGGAGAAGATTTTCAGAATACTTAGGTACAGGCTCTGATGATGAAGTAGCATCATGTGCGTCTTGGCCCGCAATAACTTCTAAAATCAATGCGGCATCTTCAACAGAACGGGTAATTGGACCAACCTGATCAAAAGAGGAAGCGTAAGCCACCACTCCGTACCTCGAAACCCTTGCATAAGTTGGTTTTAAACCTACAACGCCACAAAACGCTGCTGGCTGACGGATTGAACCACCTGTATCTGAAGCTAATGAAGCATAGCATAAGTTTGCCTGCACAGCAACAGCCGAGCCTCCAGAAGATCCTCCAGATACTTTTCTCTCATCTGCAAAGTTCTTTACTGGCCCAAAATAAGAAGTTTCATTAGAAGCGCCCATAGCGAACTCATCGCAGTTTAGCCGACCAATAATAATTGCATCTTCTGCTAAAATTCTTTCAACAACTGTAGCCGAATAGACCGCTTTGTATCCTGCTAAGATTTTAGAAGAAGCTGTCATTTGGTGACCTTTATAAGAGATATTATCTTTAATTCCGATAATCATTCCGGCCAGCTTACCAGCTGTTCCATTTTTAATTTTTTCTTGAATTTCAACAGCCCTTTTGATTGCCTCATCTTCAAAGACTTCTAAAAAAGCATTTAAATGTTGAAGTTCTTTAATTCGAGATGTATAGTAATTAATTAAATCATTAATTGTGATATTCCCATCTTTCAGATCAGCCTGAAGCAATGAAAAATTGGTATACGATTTAATTTTTTCTTTGACCATTTTATAAAACAAAACCTTGAATGCCCGAAAATAAGAATTTCGATCATTCAAGGTTATTAGAATCCTAAATATTTAGGATTAAAAAACATTTAATTACTTTTCTTCTGTTTGATCAGTCTTATCCGACGTTCCGTTTTGAGCATCTTTAAATTCCTTCACACCTTTTCCCATTCCTCTCATTAATTCTGGAATTTTTTTACCACCGAACAATAGCAATAATGCTAAAACGATTAAAATAATTTCTGGAGCACCTAAACCCATTTTCTTATTGATTTTGATTGTTTAAAATTTCTGTTTGATCACTAGTGGGATTATTTGAATTAATTTCCTCTTGTGATTTATTTATTTCTTGCCTCTCCCTATCTATTTCCTCTTCTTTTTTCAATTCCTCAGTTGCTGTAAGCTGATTGATATTTCTATGAATTTCACGTTTTACACCATCAGATGCATCCTTAAATTCTCTTATTCCTTTGCCCAATCCTCTTGCCAGTTCTGGTAATTTTTCGCCACCAAATAAAAGCAAAGCCGCAAATACGATTAAAACAACTTCTTGAGTACCTAAATTTAAGAAAAGTAAAATGCCCTTGTGTATTAACATGTGTTTTAAAAGAACGTAAATATACTGATTTTTATTTCCCGATATTTCTATTCAATGTAAATATTATTCTGGCGCTAACCAAGATTGAGGATCTTGCTCTTGGGTTGATTTATAAATATGAAATTCTATTTCTGCTTGACCATCTGCAGTTCCTAAGCTTTGCTTTGTATTCACCTTTTGCCCAACAGAAACACTAACCGAACCCAAATTTTTGTAAGCAGTAAAAAATTCACCATGCTTTACAAGAACTATTTTAAACCCTGATATTTCAACTATTTTAGTTACTGTACCTTCAAATACAGTTCTTACTGAAGCCCCTGGATTAGTTTTAATTGTCCAACCTGTAACTTCTCTGGTTACATTATTACCTATTTTTTGTATCCCAGCATATTCTGTTACTACACCGTTTGCAACTGGCCAAGGTAACTTCCCTCTATTACTTATAAAATCAGCAGATAATTTTGCCGCCTCTGGTGTTGAGTTTAAGATAGATCCTGAATTTGACTTGGCTGCTGGGGCTTCTTTGCCTTCTGCTTTTGCCTTTGCTGCGGCAGCTCTTGCTTCTTCTTCTGCTTTTCTACGAGCCAATTCAATCTCTCTTTGAATGGCTTGTCTAATTGCTGCATTTAATTTTTGCGCATCACGTTGCTTTTGCGCTAAATCTTTTTTCAACTTTCTTTCTTGAGAAGTCAAACTACTAACTACTTTAATTTGCTTGTTTTGTGCTGTACCAAGTGTGTTTTTTTCCT
>JBKJLB010000232.1:0-5363 GCA_046597075.1 Pelobium sp. | reverse complement strand
GTTAGGGTAAATTCATTTCGAAATGACTTCTTCAAGCACTTTTCTGTGATTCGATATATAAAATTTTGAATCTTCATTCTTACAAGCGGGCATCAACAAATTTCCGATCGATGATGGATTTGGTATCAAAAATGACAGCATGATTATTTTGGAATTCTTCAAAATCGAGCGTTAAAAACTCCTGATGTGCAACTGCAATCACTATTGCTTGGTATTTTTTTGGACTTATTTGATCAATCAGTTTGACTTTGTATTCTTCCCACACTTCATCATTGTTTGCCCAGGGATCAAAGACATCGACGGCTAGGTCGAAAGAAATTAATTCATGATAAATATCAATTACTCGGGTATTTCTAATATCTGGGCAATTCTCTTTGAAGGTAAAGCCTAGGATCAACACCTTACTTTGCTCAATTTTATGCTCCTTTTTGAGCATGAGTTTGATGAGTTTGTTCGCCACAAACATGCCCATGTTGTCATTTACGCGTCTTCCAGAAAGGATCACCTGTGGATGGTAACCTAAGGCTTCCGCTTTGTGGGCCAAATAATAAGGATCTACACCAATGCAATGGCCGCCTACTAAGCCAGGTTTAAATTTTAGGAAATTCCATTTTGTTGCCGCGGCGTCAATCACATCGTGGGTATCAATCCCCATTCGGTCGAAAATCAAAGCCAACTCGTTTACAAAAGATATATTCACATCTCTTTGCGCATTTTCGATGGCTTTTGAAGCTTCGGCTACCTTGATGCTAGGTGCTAAATGTGTGCCGGCAGTAATGATTTTTTGATACAGTTGATTCACCTTTTCGGCTGTAGCCGGATTAGAGCCGGAGGTTACTTTACAAATTTTGGTAAGGGTGTTAATTTTATCTCCAGGATTGATTCGCTCTGGAGAATAGCCCACAAAGAAATCTTGGTTAATCTTAAAGCCACTTATTTTTTCAATTAAGGGGATACAATCCTCCTCCGTACAGCCGGGATACACCGTAGATTCATAGATTACTAAATCATCTTTTTTGAGGATGTTTGCAATCATTTCCGTGGCTTTTAGTAGTAAAGTTAAGTCTGGAGATTTGTATTGGTTGATAGGCGTGGGAACCGTAATGATGTAGATTTGACAAGATTCAATGTCTTGCAAGCGGGATGAAAATTTTAGCTTCGAGTCAGTTTTTAGCGTTGCTTCGCTTACTTGCTTGGTTTTATCTTTCGCGTTTTGGAGTTGATTTATTCTTTCCTCATCAATATCAAAACCAATGGTTTCATAAACTTCACCAAATGCAACTGCAAGTGGTAATCCAACATAACCCTGACCAACTATAGCTATTTTATACATTGCTTACTAAGCGTATTAGAAAGTCAAAAATAGGAAATAATTTAGAAGCGCTAACCATCGGATCTGGCTATAATTAAAGAGGTTGTTTTAATCCTTTTGCAGATTTAATTTCCATCGTAACAGTACCAATGATCACTTCTACCTGGGCCTTTACCGGAATTCTATTTCCATCATCGGTGATCCACAAATAAAGTCTACTATCTTTTCTGAATATTCTGCCTGGCTTTATAGAAGGGCTAAATTTCAAACATCTAATTAGTCCTAAATCTGTTTTAATGGTTTCTTTACCCATATATTCGATGGTTAATGGTGTGATTTCATCATCCAAGAAATAATTCAGCGTGAGTTTATCCCCTTGTTTAATTCTGGAAAGGTCTAAATTTCTGGCAAAATAATAGGCAGACACCAAATCAAAAGTTTGCTCGACTGGCCATTTGAAAGTTCCTTTATTAGAGACCACTTTTCGATCATCTTGATAAAAGCGAGCTTTATCGTTTCTTCTATATCGATCTTCTCTTACGTTTTCAGTATAAAGATAAGGGGTAAAGTTTTTTTGATCGATGTAGGAATCATACCTGTTCCTCACTTTATAAAAGATATCGAAGCTTCCTGATGTGGAGCCATCTACTGACAAATGAAAGGTTGGATTCCCGTCAAATTTAACATCTGTACTTAAAACTTTGAGGGTTGCTTCTGCGGCTGTAAAAATGCCATATTTAAGTTTATATTTTAAGGTTTCTCCGGGTTTAAACGTAGAGGTTTTAAGGTAGGAGAGGCTTTGTGCACTTACCGTTGCGATAGATAGTAACAGTAAATAATTAATCAATAAGATTTTTTTCATAGACAGTGTCAAACAATTAGCGAACCAAACTTAGTCCTTTCGCTTAAATATAGGAACGGTAGAACAAGGTTCGCCGTACATGATGCTTTTTGCAACTGGATTTAATTTTGATGTTAAAGCCATAAATGCTGAAACGGGAACCTCAATTTCTCCGCAACCTTTGATGACTAAACGCTGATCTTTGAATTTTTGTACATCCAACTTATCTATGGCAGCTAAATACATCGCGGTTTCTAGTAATTCTAAGTCGCCAAATACAAAATAATTAGCAAAAGGAGCTAGTTTAGAGGCAATGAGCATGTAAGCCCAAGTGGGTACTATGGCATCTGCAGAGCAAATAACGCTGACATTTTTTCCTTCAAAAGTTTCCCAATCTAGGTTTTTTACTTGTTCTCTAAAGTCTTTTTCTCTCAGGATTAATCCTTGAAAAAGATGGTCTTTCATGTCATAAACCACTCTTTCTCCTTTATCTTGAAGATCCGCTAAATCGAAAGATACCAATCCGCTTTGCGCAACTTTATTGATTATATTTTCTTGAATATCCATCTTTTATAAAATAAAAAAACCGAAAGCCTAGTTGACTTCCGGTTTCAAAATTAAGTATTTTATTGGTTAATAGAACTTTACTCTATTATCCTTAATGTTCGCTTTTTTCTTTAAAACATCAAAAACAGCTTGGTCAACTTGCTGAACTAGAGCTTGTTCTAATTGTTGTTTAACTTTTAATACATTGGTTAAAGCTGGAGGATTGGTAAAACTTTTTACAGTGTATACATAAACTCCTCTATCTCCTTCAATTGCTTTTGAAAGCTTATTTGGTTGCGAGCCGAAAATAGCACCGATTACCTTGTTTTCTTGAGCTACCCCTGGAATAACAGGATTTGCAAAAACTACATTTTCGATAGGGACTACTTGTGTTCCTAATTTTGTAGCTACTTGGGCTAAACCAGATGCACCATTTAAAGCACTTTCGAATTTAGTTTTCAAGATTTTTGCTTGAACCATTCGCTTTACATCAGGTTCAATTTGTTTTTTTACATCTTCTAAAGAAAGTGTACCCTCTGGTTTGATAGTCGTTAATACCGCAACTACATATTTATCATCGATGTCAAAAATCTCGTTAGAAACGGCACCTTTATCAGCACCGAAAGCCCATTTGATTAATTTACGGGAGTCATCTAAGCCAGGTAATGACGCTTGCAAAGGACCTACGTTTTCACCTAATTTTTTGTTTAAACCTTGTTTCTGTGCATTTTCTTCGAATTGCTTCATATTGCTAACACCGCTCAAGAAACTTTGAGCTTTTTGGTAAGCACCTTGCTCGGTACCTGAGCTAGGAACGATAGCTTTATCTACTACTGCTATTTTAGCCACTCGTGATGCGCCAATTTGCTGATCAATTTTAATCACATGAACACCAAATTGGGTGTTCACCACTAATAATTGGCCAGGAGCACCGTCAAAAACCGCATCTTCAAAGGCAGGAATCATGGATCCTCTTGCAAAAGTTCCTAAATCACCACCTTTATCTTTAGAACCATCTGTTCCGTATTGTGCGGCTAATGCTGCGAAATCAGCACCACCTTGAATCAACTTCTTTAAAGAATCGGCTTTAGCCTGAGCTTTATCTAAACCACCTTCTGCAGCAGGATTGATTAAAATATGACGAGCCTTTACTGAATCAGGACTCATTCTGCTATCAATTAATTTCGCTACCTTATAAGCACCGTTAGAAAGGAAAGGCCCATAAATAAAACCTTTAGGAGCATTAAACAATACCGAATCTAAAACTGGCTCTAATACACCTTTCTTTTGATAAGTTATAGGTGTTTTTGTATCCGAATTGATGGCAACAAATAAAGAGTCGTTATCAGTAGTCCTCAAACCTCCTGCAATCTTTTCGATTTTAACCTTAGCATCCGCAGTGTCTTGAGTAGATGGAGATCCATCAAATTCTACATATTCAAAGGTTCTGGTTTCTGTTGGGTTTTTGTACTTATATTTATTTTGCTCGTAGTATTCTTTGTAATCGGCATCCGTAATTTTCACATCAGCATCAGGCACAGCAGCATAATCAACATACGCATATTCAAAATTCACCAATTTGTTTCTGTTGGTATAATCGTCTTTAGCATCTAAACTATTCACATAAACACCGTTCTTTACCAAGTTGATGTACTTCTCGTTGATACGTTGTTGCTGAATATTATCCTCTAATTGTATCCATTGCGCCTTTAACTGTCCAGTTGGATCTGTATCTGCACTTTTCCTTGAATTTACCGCTGTCGCTCTGTCAAATTCTCCCGTTTGTTGATTGGTGAAAATTTGTTTTACTTGTTGCGTAGGGTTGTCAAAAATCAAATCAAACAGTTCAGTTTGACCAACGCTTAAACCTAATTTTTCAGTTTGTTTCTTTAAAATAATACCAGAAACTGTTTGATTCCAGGTGTTTTCAACCACGTAATTAGTCATTTGAGCATTTAAACTGCCCATTTGTTGTTTAAACTGTTGCGAATTTTGCTCTACACGATCGTTAAAATCTTTGTACATAATTGCTTCACCAGCAACTTTACCTACTTCACTATTCGAATCGGCAATAAAACCTTGTCCGCTTCTAATTGCATCACTTAATAAGAACGCCACAATTGCAAAACCGATAGCAATCACAATGATTACACCTGCTCGGTTACGCAAAAAACCCATTATTCCCATATCGTATTATATATTTTTTGTTTTTAGAGGGCGCAAGATACAAATTTACCCTTTAAAGCATAAAATTTTATTAGTTAATTAAATGGGGATTAAAAACTAGGTTATCAAGCAATTAAATTCAATTTTTTAATTTCAGAAAGCTGGTTTATTGCTTTAATCTTTTACCCATTGGGCTTTATGAGGGAATGCTTCGCTTTGGTGCTGAGTACTTGTCATAATATTGCAACCATTTCAACCCTCCTCATAGTCGGACTTACTGGGTTTATTTTTAAATTTTTTGATGCTATTTAGCCTTAAAATATATTTAGTCAAACAAAAGCGAGCTGATAATTGCTTTAGATTTTGAACATGAGAAAGACTTTCCTTACTGCCGAATGGCGAAAATTAGCGATGGCAAATTACGCAGTTGATCCTGCGATACTTCAAAAATATGTTCCTACACATAGCGAGTTAGATTTTTATAAAGGTAACTGTTAT
>JBKJLB010000072.1:0-2921 GCA_046597075.1 Pelobium sp. | reverse complement strand
GAAAAGCGGTGTCTTCTGTTGCCGATTTTTGGAAGAAATCAATGATTTTTTCAGTTTGATGGGCTGGAAGAGTAAATAAACGAGCTCTAAAATCTAAACTTTCATTTTGCTGGTTAGCTAATTCTTGTAAAGCTTGCTGTCTTTTTTCAATTTCAATCTTAATTGATGCTTTTTTAAACCAAGAAGCTAAAATCAAATTACCTTTTGCAGTTGTGCAACGGTTAATTAATGAAAATATGGAGTATGGACCAAATATGTCCAAATCGTCAGTGTATGGATGCTTTCCATCAATAAACTGAGCACCGTCATTGTAAATATTCTTGAAATTCAGAATGTTATCAACCTCGTTTTCAAGCAAAATAATCTGCTGGTTTTTAAAATCGAAGAGGTTCTTCTTTTTGAGCTGAGCTTTTACCAGAAAAAGAAAAGCGATAATCATCAAAAGAAAAATAGGAAGAATTGCTGCAAAACCTTTATTAAAAAATAGGTAGGTTAAAAATACTGCTAAGAAAAATACGCCCAACCTTAGATAGGAAAACTGGTCTATCGATTTCTTTAGCTCTTTAGATTCGCCCTTTAGCAGTTTGATTTTGGAATAATAATTCGCTAAAATATTTTGGTTGATGCTCATGCTGCAATTAACAAAAATTCCATAAAAAAAGCCGATAATCTAAAGATAATCGGCTTAATATATAAAAATAGCGTGTTAGTTAAGGGGCTTTATTTCTACTCTTCTGTTTTTTATTTTACCTGCATCGGTAGTGTTATCAGCAATCGGATTACTCTCTCCCAACCCTTTAGTTTTTAACCTAGCCCCATCAATACCGTTATTTACCAAATACGCCTTAACAGAATTTGCTCTATCAACAGAAAGCATCATATTTCGATTATCAGTTCCTTCAGCAGATGAATTCCCAATCAAATCATAATTAGTAGAGGGGTTTTTCTTCATTTGCTGAGAAATACTTTCTAAAATATCATAAGAATCAGTTTTTAAAACTGATGAATTAAACTCGAACTGGATAATTTTATAAGTAAAGGATTTTGGCTTTTCTTCTGGGCATCCACCGTTTGCAGCAATCCCTTTTACTTCCGGACAATTATCTTCATCGTCTGGTACTCCATCCGCGTCGGTATCTTTTACTACTGGTTTATCTGGTTCGGCAACTGCCACAGCTGGCGCTGGTGTAACAACCTCTTCTCTTACGGCTATTTTTTTTGATTTGCAACTGGTTAATGAAAGCAAACTGAATGAAATAATGGTAAGTATTACAAAAAATTTAGTTTTAAGATTTGTCATTTTATATTGGTTATTGATATTTATAGGTTTAAATTAACATCCAAAATTAATTAATTACCCTTTAAAATTAAATTGAATTTATTTATTAATGGAATCTTCATAATTTTGTAATGTCTTAAAATGTGGAAAATTCTATGAAAAAGGTAAAAATATTTACCTACATTTAAATTTATAATTATTAATTTTATCCAAACCCCAAACAAAAGTAGTTACAGACATGCAAAAAATTTTAATCATAGATGATGAGATTGGTATTTGCTTAATTATGTCTAGATTTTTAACTAAAAACGGGTATAAAACAACCATTGCCGAAAGTGGTGAAGTCGCCTTCCGGTTTTTAAGCAATGAGAAATTCGATTTGGTATTAAGCGACTTCCGTTTAGAAGATACCGATGGAAGAGAGATTCTTAAAAGAATAAAAAAAGACTATCCAAGAACTTCTGTAATAATAGTTAGTGGATTTGGAGACCCAAAATTAGCTGCTGAGTTAATTAATTTAGGTGCTTACGATTTCATTAATAAGCCTATCTATCCAAATGTGATTTTAGAAACTGTTAAGAATGCTTTAGACGATCAGCAAAAATCTTTAGCCTGATCATATTTTTACCAAAATAAGCCATCTGTCATTCTTTAATTTTTGAATTTGATTCCTCATTTATGAAAATCACACTTTTAGCTATTGGAAAAACAGATGATAAATACATTGTTGAAGGAATTGAAAAATACCTCAAACGGCTTAAGCATTATATCAAATTTGAGCTAAAAATAATTCCTGATTTAAAGAATAGCAAGAATTTAAGTGAATATGAGCAAAAGGCAAAAGAAGCAGAGTTGTTTTTAAAAAATCTACAGAATACTGATGAAATTGTTATTTTAGATGAAAAAGGAAATGAATTTAGCTCACTACATTTTGCAGATTTTCTAAATAAAAAAATGATTGCGAGCACACAACATCTTGTTTTTTTAATTGGGGGGCCCTACGGCTTTGATCAAATAATTTATCAAAAAGCGAAACATAAAATATCTTTATCCAAATTGACGTTTTCTCATCAAATGATTCGTCTATTTTTTGTAGAACAAGTTTATAGGTCTTTTACCATCTTAAAAGGAGAACCTTATCATCACGAATAAATTTAAGCAGGTTGAAAAAACATTTACACTATTTTACTTTATTATCCATGTTATTGCTCCCTTTCGTAGTGAAAGGGCAAAGACCTCCGTCTAACGATAATTGCGCTGCACCTATTACCTTAAGAACTATTAATGGCTATTGCTCTCAAGCTGGAGAATATACTAACATTAATGCAACAGCAAGCGGTTTAGCCCAAGCCCAAGAATGGCCATCTGCAGGAAATGATGTTTGGTTTAGGTTTGTTGCAAATGCTTTTGATATTAACATAGATGTAAAAACTGGGGGCGGGCTTGGCACCTTAAATAATCCACTAGTAGCAATTTATACCGCTTCAAATTGCACCAATTTTAGTCAAGAAATAGGTAGGTTTTTTGCAGGCGCAAATCAAGGCTCTTATTATAAAGGTGGATTAACGGTTGCTCAAACTTATTATATCAGAGTAAGTGGGGCAAATAATTCAGCAGGTACTTTTCAACTTTGTGTAGATAA
>JBKJLB010000060.1:0-3338 GCA_046597075.1 Pelobium sp. | reverse complement strand
CTAAGTAACTCTGTAAACAATGTTTTAAGGCGAGATGATACTCCTTATGCCACCCCAATTGAAAAACTTTTCTTAAGAAATTTTGTCTTCAGCTTATATTTCGAATAGAAATAAATTAATTACTAATTTCACCAAATGTCAGTGTCTAAAATAGTTTTAATTACCGGAGCAAGTTCTGGAATTGGCAAAGCTTGTGCCGAAGTTTACGCTCAAAATCAGTATAATTTAATCATAACTGGAAGAAGAGAAGATAAATTAAATCAGCTTAAAGCGGATTTAGAATCTAAATATAAAATTGAAGTTTTAACTTCAAAGTTTGATGTTAGAAATAGGAGTGAAGTAGAAGAAGCATTAAATGCTCTGCCAGCAAACTGGAAAAATGTAGATATTCTCATCAACAATGCCGGACTAAGTCAAGGTTTAGATCCCATACAAACTGGGGATTTAGATGATTGGGATACCATGATTGACACCAATATAAAAGGTCTTTTATATGTTTCCAAAATCGTTTCAAACTGGATGATATCTTCAAAAAAAGGGCACATTGTTAATTTGGGTTCAATTGCAGGTAAAGAAGTTTATGCCAACGGCAATGTTTATTGCGCCACCAAACATGCAGTTGATGCTTTAAACAAAGCCATGAGGATAGATTTGTTGCAACATGGAATAAAAGTTACAGGGATTAACCCTGGCGCTGTAGAAACCGAGTTTTCTATTGTTCGCTTTCATGGAGATGAAGAAAAAGCAGGTAAAGTTTATGATGGTTACGACCCTTTAGAAGCGATTGATATTGCTGAGACCATCTATTTTGCAACAAGTCGTAAGGCACATGTTAATATTAATGATTTAGTTATCATGCCAACAGCCCAAGGCTCTGCTTTTTATTGGAATAAGAATTTATAAGTATTGCTTAACCTTACATTTTACTAAGTTTGTAATCTTCAGATCGTTAATTTTTCAAATTAAATTTATGTCATTAGAAACAACCATCAATCAGGATATTAAAACAGCTATGTTAGCAAAAGACGAAACCAGTTTAAGAAGCTTAAGAGCTATTAAATCGGCATTACTTTTGGCCAAAACAGAGAAGGGTGCGGCAACAGAGATTACTGAAGATGCAGAAATAAAAGTTTTACAAAAGCTGGTTAAACAAAGGAAAGAATCTTCTGAAATTTATAAATCACAAAACCGCAACGATTTATACCAAATTGAAATTGATGAAATAGAGGTGATTGAAAAATATTTACCAAAACAACTTTCGCAGGAAGAATTAAACACTTATATTAAAGGTTTAATTGAAAAATTAAATGTTTCATCAGTTAAGGAAATGGGTAAAATAATGGGTGTTGCTAATAAAGAATTGTCTGGCAAGGCAGATGGTAAAGTAATATCAGAGACTATTAAAGCGCTTTTAGCATCTTAAGAGATTCTTTCTGAATTAAATTGTTGTACTTTTAAATACATTTAAATAGTTTTTGTACTATAATTCAAAATAGACTATTAATTTAGCACTTACACAAAATCAACATCTTGGCAAAAATTTTATGGAGTATATAATAAAGGAAGAAGACGGTTTTAGGTATATTGAAGAGGGAGAGGGAGATGTTTTACTTTTACTCCATGGTTTAATGGGTGCTTTAAGCAATTGGGAAAGAGTTATAGAGGAGTTTAAAGGTGAATATAAGGTAGTAATACCTATGTTACCAATTTATGATTTACCCTTATTAACTACTGGAGTTAAAACTTTGGCAAAGTTTGTTCACAAATTTATAAAGTATAAAGGCTATCAAAAAGTAACCTTATTAGGAAATTCTTTAGGTGGGCATGTTGGGTTAATTTATACTTTATCCCACATTGATTTTGTGAAAGCTTTGGTTCTCACGGGTAGTTCTGGATTATATGAAAATGCTTTTGGCGGTTCTTTCCCGAAGAGAGAAAGCTATGATTTTATTAAAGAAAAAGTACAATACACATTTTATAATCCCGAAACAGCAACCAAAGAATTAGTTGACGAGGTATACGAAACAGTTAATGATAGACATAAAGTAATTAGAATCTTAGCAATGGCTAAATCTGCTATCAGACATAATATGTCTAAAGATTTATCTAAAATTAAAATTCCTGTGGCTTTAATATGGGGTAAAAATGATAAAATAACGCCTCCAGAGGTGGCAGACGAATTTCATGTTTTGCTACCTGATTCTGAATTAACTTGGGTAGATAAATGTGGACATGCACCCATGATGGAACGTCCCGAAGAATTTAATGTAGCTCTTCGTCAATTTTTAAATAAAATAAATAATTAATGATTGCAGGTGAACTTATTTCTGATGTTATACCCCCAATTAAAACCTCCGATACTGTAGAGAAGGTTTTTGGTCGTATGTCCGAATTTAGGGTCAATCACCTTCCAATTGTGAACGATCAACAATTCCTTGGATTGATTTCCGAAGATGATTTAATTGAAGTTGTAGACGAAGCAACACCTATTGGATCACTTAGTTTAACATTAGTTAATCCTTACGTTCTCGAAAATCAACATATTTATGACGTGATCAGAATCTTCTTCGAGCAGAAATTAACAGTTGTTCCTGTTCTAGATGATAAGATGAATTATTTGGGTTTAATTAGTATCAATAGCTTGTTAGAGTATTTTGCAGGCATTACTTCAGTTGGTCAGCCCGGTGGTATTATTGTTTTAGAAATTAATAATCGTGATAATTCTTTAGCCCATATCGCACAAATTGTTGAGTCTGAAAATTCACAGATATTAAGCTCATATACACGTAACATTACCGATTCGACCAAGATGGAGGTTACGATAAAAGTTAATAAAACAGATATTAGTCAAATTGTCGCCTCTTTTTTAAGATATGAATATGTGGTTTTAGCTACCTATAATTATTCTGATAATAATGGTGGAATTTCTGATCGGTTCGATTCTTTGATGAATTATCTAAGTTTTTAAAAATCATTTTGATGAAAATAGGTATTTACGGAAGACAGTTCAATAATTCAGTTTTACCCTATGTACAACAAGTTTTTGATTGTTTAGTCGATTGGAAAGTTGAAGTCCTTATCTACCAAGATTTTTATGATTTTGTAAAGGATAAACTCTTTTTACCAAAGCAATTTGGATCTTTTAAAACCTACCTAGAACTAAAAGATAACGTTGAGGTAATGATTAGCCTAGGTGGAGATGGAACCATGTTAGACACCGTTACCCTAGTTAGAGATTCTGGAATTCCTATGATTGGGATCAATTTTGGCCGTTTGGGTTTTTTAGCGAGCATCAATAAAGAAGGCATAAAATCAGCAATTGAAGGCTTGGTAAATAA
>JBKJLB010000412.1:0-3447 GCA_046597075.1 Pelobium sp. | reverse complement strand
GTCGCTTTCTGACCGAATCATGAGTTGGTATGGTGATACACCAAAGGGAATGGTAGAATCCGCGATGGAGTTTATCCGTATTTGCCATGGAATGGATTATCATGAGTTGGTGATTTCGATGAAGTCCAGCAACCCACAGGTGATGGTGCAGGCATACCGTTTATTAGTGAAAACCATGGTGGCAGAAGGTATGAATTATCCTTTACATTTGGGTGTAACGGAAGCTGGCGACGGAGAAGATGGTCGAATTAAATCGGCGGTAGGGATTGGAACCTTATTGGAAGATGGACTGGGTGATACTATTCGTGTTTCTTTAACTGAAGAACCTGAGTATGAAATTCCAGTTGCGCAGGCTCTGGCACAACGTTACGAGAAAAGAACGCATGTAGCAGAAGAAAATATAGAAAATCCGGATTTTGATTTACCAGTAGATTACTCGCCTTATGCTTACAGTAAAAGGGTTTCGGCAGAACTGAATACTTTTATTGGAGGCCATCAGGTACCAAGGGTGATTTTAGATTTATCTGATCAGAATTTAAAGGATGTGAATATTTTGGCTGCAGCTGGATATATTTATTCGCCAATTTTAGATAAGTACAACATGGGAGATCAATCTATTGATTTTGCTTATTTAGGTGATGAATTACCTTCTTTTAATTTCCCAGGTAATTTGAAACAGTTGTACAATCATACTACTTGGTTAAAATTGCAAAGCAAAACCAATTGCCACCCACTTTATACTTTAAAAGAATACATCAGCGCTAGCGAAAGAGATTCCTCTTTAAATTTAGTGAGCGTTTCTCATGAAGATTTAAATGGAAATGATTTTGCGGCCATTCCTTTCGATAAAACCTTAGTGTTTGTATTGGAAACAAATGTAGAATATGGTATGATGGATCAAAGGGCTTTCTTTTTTAAGCTGATGAATTTGGGAATTGATACCCCCGTCATCATCAAAAGATCTTATCATTTTGAGGATTCGGAGACGATGGATCAAATAGAGCTAAAAGCACAACTTTATTCAGCTACAGATTTAGGTGCATTATTGTTAGACGGTTTTGGAGATGGGGTTTGGATGGATGTACCTCAGGTTTCTACTAAGTTTAGGGTTTCTACTTCTTTTGGGATTTTGCAAGCTACACGTTCGCGGATTTCTAAAACGGAATATATCTCTTGTCCAAGTTGCGGCCGTACCTTATTCGATTTGCAGGAAACGACGCAGATGATCAGAAGCCGCACCGATCATTTGAAGGGGATTAAAATTGGGATTATGGGTTGTATTGTTAACGGACCTGGAGAAATGGCAGATGCTGATTATGGCTATGTGGGGACGGGTCCGGGTAAGATTACTTTATACCGCGGTAAAGAGGTTGTGAAAAAAAATGTTAGTTCTGATAATGCATTAAACGAGATGATTGACATTATGAAAGAAGACGGGAATTGGGTAGAGAAAGAGGAGTTAAATTAATTTTTGATTAATTAGGATCATCAGTGTAGAAGCCTTTTATTTTTGGTGCTAAATGGGTAGCAAGAGTTGATTAAGATTTGTTTAATACTAAGATTACCTATTTCGGTATCTCTTACCGTCTCAATTATATAAACTTTACTTAAAGATAAACTCAGTAGAAGTACAACAAACTTTTTCTAAGTCGGCAGGAAGAATTTCTTTCTCATATGGATGAGACGCCCCAAAAACATGATCGCCATTTTCTATTAACAAAAGTTCGGATGTTTTAAGCTGGTCTTGGTGGAATTCTTGAGCGACTTTAGTTTTTACTGCAGGGTCGGCAGTACCTTGCACAATGAGCCATGGTTTCAAAATTCTTTTAGCGGCATCTCGTAAATCAAATTCTTTATCGTGGTTTAAAACATCGTCTAACAATGAAATATCTAAAGGCATTTGCTCTTTTGTTCTTCCGTTTAAAGTATAATTAATTCCTGTTTTTCGCCATTCAACTTCGTCTTCCATTTTCCAAAGATTACGAAAAGCACCAATGGATGCCCATGTAATTAGTTTTTGTACTCGTTTGTCTTTTGATGCTTGTAGGATACTTAATGCGCCACCTCGGCTATGACCCATTAAAACGACTTTTAGGTTAGGAAACTTGTTTTTAGCAAAGTTGATAACTTGTTCTAAATCAAATAGTTCTTTAGAAGGTGTGTTTTTTGAAAAGATGTCTAGATCTTTTATATCGGATAAATCATCGGGTTTAACCCCTGAATGAGAAAAATTAAATTTTAGAAAATATATTCCTTGTCTAGCAAAAAAATCAGCAACTAAGTAATGGGTTCCCCAATCTTTAAAACCTTTGTACCCATGAACAAAAATCACCAGAAAATCAGGATAACAATTACCGTAGGTAATATCCCCGATAATTGGTAAATGATTAGCACCTAATATCTCGAAATTTTCTTTACTTAAATCCATATAGCTTGTCATCTAAGTTAATTAAATAGACGCTAAAATGAAATATCTAGAAACGGAATCCGAAATTAAAAGATATTAATCTGCCTTCTTCAGAAAATCCATAGCCAGCACTTAACAAAAGTTGATTGTAAAGATTAAACCAAATACCCGGCCCAAAGCCTTGGTGCCAGTCTTTAGATAGGTCAAGTTTACTTTCCACCTTGGCTATATCATAAAACCCATACACTCCAAAATCACCAGTAAAAGCATAGTTTCTAAATTCGGAAATAGGGAACCTAAACTCAGAGTTAGCAAAATAGGCGGTTTTTCCAGAAAACCTTTGATTTCTAAAGCCCCTTAAATGGTTGTTGTTTCCAATTGAATTTGCTTGATAGAATTTATAATCCCCTATATTGGTTTGGGCACCTAACCTTAATGCAAGGGTTAGTGGAAATTGGATGTTGGGGGTAGCATAAAAGCTAGCAGTACTACTTAATCTTACAAACCGGTCTTTATCTCCACCTATTTCATTAAAAAAATCGGCAGTATTATCCATTTTAAAACCCGTCTTCGGGCTAATTTCATTATCTGTAAAGTTCAGTTTAAAATAAGATTTAAAGGTCATGAACTTTGCAGGGTTGGTATAATTTAAATTAGTGGTGTTTAGATAAATTGGAATAGGAGAAGAAACAATCTTAGTATAGTCGAAACCTGGTCCTGCACCAAATTTCATTTTATCAGAAATTCTTCTCTGAAAGAATAAGTCAAAGTTTGCAGTTTCAGACCGTACTCTGTAGAAGTCCACATTATCATCAATATTTGCAGTCGCATTTCCCAACCCATAAAAGTTAAATGTATAAGCTGGACCAGCATATTTACTATGGATCACTAAATCATATTTGTGCGCAAAAAGAGAATAGAAATTTGCATTGTATTTGGCAGTTACTGCTCTAGTACCTAAAGAATGCAAAAGGCTGGCTTTTTGATCAAAGCTGTAAGGTGATTTTCTAAAACCATAATGCTTGGCACTATAACCTAAC
>JBKJLB010000104.1:0-2709 GCA_046597075.1 Pelobium sp. | reverse complement strand
CACCACCACTCACTTTTGTAAGCGGCATTAGTTTTTTAATTTCTCTAGTGCCTTCTATAAAATCTACTGCATAATTATTGTGCTCTTCAATACCAGTTGCAACTGCAAAAATATTTGGATCGAAAATAATTTCTTCCGGCGCAAAACCAACTTGCTCCGTTAATATTTTGTAAGCCCTGTGGCAAATTTCTACTTTACGTTCTTTGGTATCTGCTTGTCCTTTTTCATCAAAAGCCATTACAATAACCGATGCGCCAAAAGCCCTGCAAACATGCGCCTGCTCTATAAATTTTGCTTCGCCTTCTTTCATTGAAATAGAATTGACGATACATTTTCCCTGTACACACTTTAATCCTGCTTCTATAATTTCAAACTTTGAAGAGTCAATCATGATGGGAATCTTAGCGATATCCGGCTCCGCTTGTACAAGATTTAAAAAAGTGGTCATTGCTGTTATACCTTCTAACAATGCATCGTCCATATTAATATCTATTATCTGTGCGCCACCTTCCACCTGTTGGCGTGCAACGGATAATGCTTCTTCGTACAGACCATCTTTTATAAGACGTGCAAATTTTTTACTGCCCGTTACATTGGTTCGTTCACCAACGTTAATAAAATTTGTTTCGGGGCGAACGACTAATGGTTCTAAGCCTGATAGTCGTAAGTATGGTTTTATAGTATTCATTTTATTTTAACCACAGAGTTTACAGAGTTGTATCACAGAGTAACGCTGAGTTTCATTTTAATTTTTTCGTCAAAATTTAGAATTAAACTATTATTCTTTTAATCCCGTTTTTTAAGCTTGCTGTTTTAAAATTTAATAGGAGACCAATCTTGCATTCAGACAGTTTAAGGTATGTTATTAATTGGGCAGTATGAACATCGGTGAAACATTCAACACACTTTATTTCAACGACAACTTTCTTCTCAACCAATAGATCTAATCTATAACCAATGTCCATTTTTATTTCTTCATAATATAATGGCATTGGTTTTTCTTTTTCTGTATGAATACCATTTCTATTCAAGTCATAAAATAAACATTCTTTGTATGATGATTCCAATAACCCCGGACCTAATGCAGAATGTACCTTGAAAGCATATTTTAAAATTTGTTCCGTAAGCTGATTGATATCTTCCATAAAAACTCTTTTAAACTCTGTGCAAAACTCTCAACACTCTGTGGTAAAACTCTAAACCAACTCCACCACAGGTAACTTCCTCGCTTCAAAATTTCTCACTGCATTAGCTATATGTTTTATATGATCTGGTGTTGTTCCGCAACAACCACCTACAATATTTAACCATCCCTCTTTTGCCCACTCCTCAATTATATGAGCCGTTTCGTGCGGTTGCTCATCGTACTCACCAAATGCATTTGGCAAACCAGCATTTGGGTAAGCCGAAGTAAAGCAATTTGCAATAGCCGAAAGCTCCTCTACATGTGGGCGCATTTCTTGCGCACCCAAAGCACAGTTTAAACCTACACTTAAAGGGTTAGCATGCATCACAGAAATATAAAAAGCTTCCAGTGTTTGTCCACTTAAAGTTCTGCCAGATGCGTCTGTAATGGTACCCGATATCATAATCGGCAATTCCTTTTTATTCGCCTTTCTAAAATAATTTTTTATGGCATAAATAGCAGCCTTAGCATTTAGTGTATCAAAAATCGTTTCCACCAAAATGATATCTACGCCACCATCTACTAATCCGCTGATTTGTTCAGTATAAGCTGCCGCAACTTCATCAAAAGTGACTGCCCTAAAACCAGGGTTATTTACATCAGGCGATAATGACAATGTTTTGTTTAAGGGCCCAATTGCGCCTGCAACAAAACGAGGTTTTGCAGGGTTTAATGCTGTGTATTTATCCGCTGCGTGGCGAGCACATGTTGCTGACGCTACGTTTAACTCATAAGCAAGCGACTGCATGTCGTAATCAGCTTGAGCAATAGTAGTACTACTAAAAGTATTTGTTTCAATAATATCTGCACCAGCTTCTAAATATTGTTCGTGAATGCCTTCTATGATGGCAGGTTGAGTGATGCTTAACAAATCGTTGTTGCCTTTTACATCTGTATGCCAATCTTTAAAACGTTGCCCACGGTAATCTGCTTCTTCTAATTTATGGCGTTGTATCATGGTTCCCATTGCACCATCAATAATAAGAATACGTTCTTTTAAAATTTCTTTAATATCCATAACTATCTATTATTACAACATAATTACATGCTGAGTAAATAAAAATTGAAACTGATAATTAACGATTTGCAGATCCGCAGGTTGAGAAGAATTACAGGAAATGTGCTTCGTTTATTAGTTCAGTTGTTTAAAAATGTAAGGGGGTGAACAATAAACAAATCCTGCCGCTTACAGCGCAAAGCTACGCTAAGTAAGCAACACTGCAAAATTGCAACTTTTAAAATAAGAAAAAAAATCCCCCCGAAAAATTCGGAGGGATCAATAAAAAATTCTTTAATCTCTAGTTAATTCTTTCGAGATTTACATTTAGTGTTTTTGCTTTGGAGTTGTACTTTGTAACAAGCACATGTCCCGGTTTGCCTCGTTGTAAGTAAACCCGTTCTTTTTTCTCCCGTTCGATGGTAAACTTTTTCACTTTATACCCTTTCTTTTCGTCAAAAGTTACCGCTGATGTACCATATCTTTCCCCTTCAAACTCTCCTCTAACTAAAAAAGATTTTTTATT
>JBKJLB010000044.1:0-2566 GCA_046597075.1 Pelobium sp. | reverse complement strand
TTAGTTTTTCATGGTGTTCACTGATTTTACGGAAAAATCAGACTCATATAAAACGCTGCTGAAAAAAAAATTGTCCTTTCGGGGACAATCTTTTTACAATAAAAACTATTTTAAATCTAAAAAACAAATAAAACTGCTTAATTTTTTAATATTTATTTGTTACGCAGGTAAGGATAGAAGACTTTTAAGCTCAACCGACATTACAGACTCATATTGTTGAAGATGTTTAGTAAAAGAATTCATCAATTCTTGGGCTTTTTCGTTGTATGAATACTTGTTGCTCCATGTTTCTCTAGGGTTTAAAATATTATCAGGAACCCCTTCACAAGTTACGGGCATTTGCAAATCAAAAATTGGATGACTAGTAAACTTACCTTGATTCAATGAATTATTTAGTGCTGCACCAATGATAGATCTGGTATAAGAAAGTTTAATTCTTTCCCCTACTCCGTATTCGCCACCAGTCCAGCCTGTATTTACCAACCAAACATTTACGCCATATTTTTCAATCTTTTCTCCTAATAGCTCAGCATAAACTTGAGGGTGTAATGGCAAAAAAGCTTTTCCAAAACAAGCAGAGAAAGTTGCTTGCGGCTCGTTTATGCCAGTTTCTGTTCCGGCAACTTTTGCAGTATAACCTACAATAAAATAAAACATTGCTTGAGCTTTCGTTAATTTAGATATTGGTGGCAAAACACCAAAAGCATCAGCTGTTAAGAAGAAAATGTTTTTTGGAACCTGCCCGATAGAAGGGCAAATGGCGTTCTTGATATAATTAATGGGATAAGCAACTCGCGTATTTTCTGTTTTTTTTGTGTCTGAAAAATCTACTTCTCGACCATCTTCAAAGAAATTGATGTTTTCTAATAATGAGCCAAATTTAATGGCATTGTAAATTTCTGGTTCTTTTTCTGCTGTTAAATCAATACATTTCGCATAACACCCGCCTTCAAAATTAAAAACTGAGCTTTCTCCCCAGCCATGCTCATCATCTCCAATTAATAACCTATCAGGATCAGCAGAAAGTGTGGTTTTACCTGTACCTGATAAGCCAAAAAATATGGCTGTATCACCATCATTACCGATGTTTGCAGAACAATGCATAGGTAAAACATGATGTTGAACTGGTAATAAGAAATTTAAAACAGAGAATATCCCTTTCTTTATCTCTCCAGTATAAGCGGTTCCGCCGATTAAAATGATTCTTTTAGTAAAGTTTAGAATAGAGAAATTAGCTTGTCTGGTTCCGTCTATTATTGGATCTGCCATAAAACCTGGAGCGGCGATAATCGTCCAATTTTCATGACCTTCGCCTGATGTATCTTCGGGTCTTAAAAATAGATGGTGCGCAAAAAGATTTTGAAAAGCGTGTTCGGTTATTACTTCGATGTTGATTCGATAATTTTCATCGGCGCAAGCCATACCTTCTCTAATAAATATTTCATTTTTAGTGTTTAGATAGGCAATTACTTTACTTTCTAATTGATCAAACTTTTGACTGTCAAAAGCAATATTTACATCTCCCCAATAAATTTTTTCGTGTGTAATATCGTCATCTACAATAAATCTGTCTTTGGGCGAGCGACCTGTAAAAGTGCCCGTATCAATTGCCAAGGCTCCGCTACTTGCTAGCTTACCTTCGCCTCTTTGAATGGCTTTTTCAACAAGTTCGGATACGCTAAACTGATGATTGATAATTAAATTTTTTGAAAACTGAGTATTAACAAGATTAGGTTCTTGTATTTTTGTCCTACGCATACAATAAAATTGGTTAGGACAAAATTAAGTAGAATTAAAAGAAAAAATGAAATTTAAATCACTAAAAATCAGCTAATTGTATGATATACACTAAGAGCTAATAGCTTCATTATCAATCAAAAAAATAGAATTACTTAGTGTAAATTACCCACCTATTTTTTTTACTTTATATCCTTCATTTATTAAGATATCAATAATTTTTGTTCTAAAATCTCCTTGAATCAAAATATCACCATCTTTAACGCTCCCGCCAACGCCACATTTTGATTTTAGCATTTTTCCGAGAGCTTTCAAATCATCTTCATTTCCAATAAAACCTGTAATTAAGGTAACAGCCTTGCCAGCTCGTTGTTTTTTATCTAATTGAACCCTTAAATCCTGTTTAGATGGCGTTAAGGTATCGTATTCCTCGTCACTAAAGTTTAGGATATGCTCATCAGGATTGGTTGAGAAAACAATTCCATCAAAACTGTTAAACTTCTTTGATCGCTTCTCTTTACTCATTTATTTAATCTTTATAAACTTTACTTCTACCCTTCTATTGAGGGCTCTGCCTTCGTCTGTCTCGTTTGATGTAGCTGGAAGTAAATATGCTTTATTGGTAATATTGATATTTGGAAAGTTTGACAGGTTAGATTTTAAGAGATCAGAGACTGATTCGCTTCTTCTAAGCGATAATTCAAGATTATAGTCCAAACTCCCTTTGTTATCTGTATGGCCGATAACTTCTATTTTGTAACCTTTACCTAAACCTTGGTATACTTTCCCTAACTCATCAATTTTTTGCCTTTCTACTTGATTTGGTGTC
>JBKJLB010000054.1:0-3200 GCA_046597075.1 Pelobium sp. | reverse complement strand
GAAAGAAAAAGAATAACAACCGCAACAATTCTAGAAACAGAAACGAAAGAACACCTACCCCACAAAGCGAGAAATCAGCAGTTGAAAATAAAGTTCAGCCTAAAGTTCCAAGACCGCAACAGGTAAAACCAGATGGCAATACCCCAACAACCGAAGGAGTTCAAAAGCCAAACCCAAATCGTAATCGCAATAAAAAGCGTAGAAATAACAACAGTAACAAACCTCCTCAGGAATAAATGAAGAGTTATATTAAAATGATTTTAATCGGCATTGTCATTACGGCATTACAAAGCTGTAACGACAATGCTTTAGTAAATACTTTTGAGACCATCCCAAATCAAAACTGGTCTTATGTAAAACCTGTTAAGGCAAAAGTCGAGATTAAGGATAGTACAAAAGCTTATCATATTTATATCAATTTTAGACATACTGCAGATTATAGTTACTCAAATATATGGCTCCGATTCCATGTTTTAGGTCCAAAGTTGATAGACACACCAGAACGAAAAGAGTTTCAATTGGCTTTAGCCGATGGCGCATGGTTAGGCAAAGGAAGTGGTAATTTGTACAGCTATCAGTTGATTTATAAAGAGGGTTACAAATTCCCTTCAGCAGGAACTTACACCATCGTTGTCGAACAAAACATGAGGGATAATCCTTTAAAAAATATTTCTGATGTAGGGATTAGGGTTGAGCCTGTTAATTAAAGTAGCTCCATCAACCCTTCTAGCTTCATTCCTCTACTTCCTTTTAAAAGTATTAATGAATCTTGTATTGAATTTTTCTTTAGTTCTTCAATGGCTTCCTCTCTGTTTAAGAAGAATTTAGCTTTCGCTGATGATTTTAATTGCAAAAACATCTGTCCAATAAAGATAACTTCATCGAAATCATAATTCGTTGCTTTATCAATAATCATTTGATGTTCCTTTTCTGATTCGTCACCCAACTCAAACATATCACCTAAAATCACTACTTTTTTATCGGCTTTTAAAGCGCCCATATTTTCTAATGCAACAATCATACTGCTTGGGTTTGCATTGTAATAATCACCTATAACCGTATTATTCGCTGTTTTAATAATTTGAGAACGATTATTCTGTGGAGCATAATTACTGATTCCAGTATTAATTTCTTCAGGCGAAAGCCCAAATTTTAAACCAATGGCTACGGCCACTAAAATATTTTCGAAGTTATAAGTACCAGTCAGCTGAGAATTCACTTGATGACTTTTATTATTTGAGGTCCATTTAACCTCTAAAAAAGGATTATTGCCAATTAATTTTCCAGAAACATCGCAATCAGCAGAAGTTCCATAGCCAATTACTTCCGTAAAATGCCTACTATTTGCCATTTCTTTCAGATGTGGATTATCTTTATTGATGAAAACTGTTCCGTTATGGGTGTCTAAAAAATCATATAACTCGCCTTTCCCTTTTTTAACGCCTTCAAAACCTCCAAAACCTTCTAAATGCGCTTTACCTACATTGGTAATTAAACCATAATTGGGTTGGCAAATATCACTCAGCATTTCAATTTCTTTTTGATGATTTGCACCCATTTCTATAATGGCAATTTCAATCTCATCACTAATTTCTAATAAAGTTAATGGAACACCAATGTGATTATTTAGGTTTCCTGAAGTAGCTAAAGTTTTAAATTTTTGAGTGAGTACCGCATTTATGAGTTCTTTTGTAGTGGTTTTTCCGTTCGAGCCTGTTAAACCAATAAATGGAATTTTTAATTGTTCGCGGTGGTATTTTGCTAATTCTTGTAATGCAATTAGGGCATCCTTCACCAAAATATATTGCTCACTCTTTTTAAACTCAGGGTTATCAATTACTACAAAAGAAGCTCCTTTTTCTAGTGCTTGTTGTGCAAAAGCGTTGGCATCAAAATTCTCTCCCCTTAAAGCAAAAAACAAACAATTTTGTGTGATTTTTCGGGTATCAGTGCAAATTTGAGGATGTTTTTTATAAATGCGGTAAATTTCTGAAATACTCATATGGTTTATACTAAATGCTAATATTTTTTACGTTAGGGTTTGGAGCGGCATCCCCGCCTGTTTTCGGGCAGGCTTTTTTGTCATCCCGATCGGAGTCGACGGATAAGCAAAAAAGATATTGTGTAAAGCCCGCCCAAACGCCCTCTTCATTGTAATTTTTAAATTACTTCTCAAAAATAGTAGCTTTTAAGTAAACAACAGTTTTTTTAAGCAGGCTATTTGACTATTTTAGGCTTATGAAAAGAATTTTACTCGGATTTCTCCTCCTTTTGGGAGGTATCGACCTCACTTTTGCTCAGCAAAAATTACAGTCGCCATCAGAATTTTTAGGATATGAGCTCGGAACTCACTTTACCTTACACTACAGAGTTGTTGAATATTACCGGTACCTAGCAGCAAATTCAAAAAATGTAAAGCTGCAAAGTTATGGTAGAACCAACGAGGGAAGAGAACTTTTAGTAGCATTTGTAGCCAGTGATGAAAACATTGGCAAATTAGATGAAATAAGAGAAAGTAATTTAGCTCAAACCGGATTAGGGACTGGCAAAGTTATGGCAAATCAACCAGCAATTGTTTGGTTAAGTTATAATGTACATGGTAATGAATCGGTGAGTACCGAGGCTTCTATGAAAACCATTTTCGATTTATTAGACCCAACAAATACCAGAACTAAAACTTGGTTAAAAAATACAGTTGTGGTGGTTGATCCTTGTATAAACCCAGATGGAAGAGACCGTTATGTTAATTTTTATAATCCAGTAGCAACGCTAATGAACGACCCAAAGCCATACGCCCGCGAACATCGTGAGCCTTGGCCAGGCGGCAGAGCAAACCATTATTTGTTTGATTTAAACCGCGATTGGGCATGGCAAACTCAAATAGAAACACAACAACGGTTGAAGCTTTTTAATACGTGGTTACCTGAGGTTCATGTTGATTTTCACGAGCAAGGCGTAAACGAACCGTATTATTTTGCTCCTGCGGCAGCACCTTATCACAACGTAATTACGCCTTGGCAACGAGATTTCCAAACAATTATAGGTAAAAACAATGCTAAATATTTTGATAAGAATGGTTGGATGTATTTTACTAAAGAGCGTTTTGATTTATTGTACCCATCCTACGGAGATACTTATCCAATTTATAATGGCTCTATTGGGATGACCTTTGAACAAGGTGGTGGTGGTGTTGCTGGTTT
>JBKJLB010000004.1:0-4119 GCA_046597075.1 Pelobium sp. | reverse complement strand
TAACCTAACAAAAATTCACACGACTGGCCGCAATGACATTGATAACGCACAACAGAAAATCAGCTTTCTAGAGAATTATTACGTATTGGGTTTTCTTTTTTAAACAAAATTAAAAGGCTCGAATAAGATTTTTTTTATTCTCATTCAAGCCTTTTTATTTGGGCGTTCCCTTTGGGCAGGCTATCCACTATAGTTTTTTGGGTAAAAAATCCCAAAAAAGCTGTCGTTTCTATCCTTAACGCTTCCTATTTTGGTTATCAACTATATAGCCTTCACCAATACATCAATATTTCCTTTGGTTGCTTTAGAATAAGGGCAACCCCTGTGTGCTGTATCTGCCATCTTTTGTGCTTTGTCTAAATCTAAATCTGGAATATGCACATGAATTTCTGCGGATAATTTAAACGAAGCTTCACTTTCCTGATTAAAGCTCACATGAACTTCAGCAGTTGCTTCACTTACATCTACCCCATCACGCTTGCCTACAGAACCTAATGCCCCTAAATAACAACTTCCCCATGCGCCTGCAAATAATAACTCAGGATTTGGATAACCATCTTCACCACCCATTGATTTAGGTGCTTTCAAATCCATGTCTATGATTCCTTCTGATGATTTTATATGGCCATCACGACCGCCTTTTGCGGTAACTACCGCTGTATATAACTTTTCCATACCACTTTTAATACAATTAAAGGTCCAAAAATTGAAGCAAAGGAATTATTTTAATAAACCCGATAGCAGCGGATACCCGCCCAGAACGTAATGCCTGCAGGCGTATGAGCAAATAGCGGGACTGTCTTCACCTATGTTGGATACAGCACCTTTTCAAAAAATATCGATTCAATAAATTAATATTCCGTTTATATGTTTTGTGTAAATTAGCCGCGATAAATAAATATTGAGCTTATGCTACCAAACAATTTTATTTGCCAATCAAAGAAAAACTTGTACATTAGTGTTACTTTAACACTAAGTATAAACCGAACATTATAAAATCAAAATAACATGAGCTTAATTCTTGATGTACATGCAAGACAAATCCTCGATTCGAGAGGAAACCCTACCATTGAGGTAGATGTGATAACTGAAAACGGAATTTTAGGAAGAGCAGCTGTGCCTTCTGGCGCCTCTACAGGGCAATGGGAAGCAGTTGAACTTCGTGATAAAGATAAATCTGTTTATATGGGTAAAGGCGTTTTAAAAGCCGTTGCCAACGTAAATGAAAAAATTGCTGAAGCACTTAAGGGTGTTGATGTTTTCGAACAAAACGCTATCGATCAGTTAATGATTGAACTAGACGGAACCGAAAACAAAGGTAATTTAGGCGCAAACGCTATTTTGGGTGTTTCTTTAGCAGTTGCTAAAGCTGCTGCACAAGAAAGTCGTCAGCCTTTGTACCGTTATATTGGTGGTGTAAATGCGAATACTTTACCTATTCCAATGATGAACATTGTTAATGGTGGTTCTCACTCTGATGCGCCAATTGCTTTCCAAGAATTTATGATTATGCCAGTTGGTGCTTCATCATTCTCTGAGGCTTTACGTTGGGGAACTGAAGTTTTCCATAACCTTAAAGCAATTTTACATGATCGAGGTTTATCGACGGCAGTAGGTGACGAAGGTGGTTTTGCACCTACTTTCGACGGAACTGAAGATGGTGTTGAAACCATTATAAAGGCTATTGAAAAAGCTGGTTACAAACCAGGAGTTGATATTTGTTTGGCTTTTGATTGTGCGGCTTCTGAATTTTACAAAGATGGAATTTATGATTATTCTAAATTTGAAGGCCCTAATGGAGCAAAGCGTACCAGTGCTGAACAAGTTGAATATTTAGCTTCCTTAGCCGCAAAATATCCAATCATTTCTATTGAAGATGGAATGGATGAAAATGATTGGGATGGCTGGAAATTATTAACCGAGAAAATTGGTGCTCAAGTGCAGTTAGTTGGTGACGATTTATTTGTAACTAACGTGAAGAAACTGAAACAAGGAATTGATAACGATACTGCAAATTCTATTTTGGTAAAAGTGAATCAAATTGGTTCTTTAACCGAGACCATTAATGCAGTTACTATGGCACAAAATGCTGGTTATACCTCTGTGATGTCTCATCGATCCGGCGAAACCGAAGATGTAACCATAGCTGATTTAGCCGTTGCTTTAAACTGTGGTCAAATCAAAACTGGTTCTGCTTCACGTTCTGATAGGATTGCCAAATACAATCAGTTATTACGTATCGAGGAAGAATTAGGAAGTCAGGCTAAATTTATTGGTAAAGACTTTAAATTCTTTAAGAATAGAAAATAGTCTTTATAGATTCAAGAGTAAAGAATCAAGACATTAGATTTCAAAAAAACCGTTTCCAGTTTTGGGAACGGTTTTTTTTATGATTAATCATCCAAAAAAAAGCTCGTTCTAAGATTAGAACGAGCTTTCATTTATATTGTGACTTAGAGAATCTTATTTAGCCTCTTCGTCTTTTACTTCTTCAAAATCAACATCAGTAACTGAATCTGCAGCGTCAGCAGCTTCACCTTGTGGTGCGCCTTCTGCTCCACCATCTTGAGTGCCTTTATACATATCTTCAGATGCAGCAGCCCAAGCAGTGTTCAATTTCTCAGATGCAACATCGATATCAGCGAAGTTTTTAGCAGCATAAGCATCTTTCAAAGTTTTTAAACCTTCTTCTATAGCTCCTTTTTTATCTGCTGGAATTTTATCTCCGTATTCTTTCAATTGTTTCTCTGTTGAGAAAATTAAAGCATCAGCAGCGTTCACTTTATCTGCTTCTTCTTTAGCGTTCTTGTCTGATTCTGCATTTGCCTCAGCTTCTTCTTTCATCCTTTTAATATCATCATCAGATAAACCAGATGAAGCTTCAATTCTGATTTTTTGCTCTTTACCAGTTGCTTTATCTTTTGCTCCTACATGTAAAATACCGTTGGCATCAATATCAAAAGTAACTTCAACCTGAGGAACTCCTCTTGGTGCAGGTGGAATACCATCTAAGTGGAAACGACCAATTGTACGGTTGTCTTTCGCCATCGGACGCTCACCTTGTAAAATGTGGATTTCCACAGAAGGTTGACTGTCTGATGCAGTAGAGAAAGTTTCAGATTTTTTAGTTGGGATAGTGGTGTTAGACTCAATTAATCTTGTCATTACACCGCCCATAGTTTCGATACCTAAAGAAAGTGGCGTAACATCTAATAATAAAACGTCTTTCACTTCTCCAGTTAATACACCGCCTTGAATAGCTGCACCAATTGCAACAACCTCATCTGGGTTAACACCTTTAGATGGAGATTTTCCGAAGAATTTTTCTACCGCTTCTTGTATAGCAGGAATACGAGTAGAACCACCAACTAAGATAATTTCGTCAATATCAGAAGTGCTCATTCCAGCATTCTTTAAAGCAGACTTACATGGATCAATAGTTCTCTTGATTAAATCAGCGGCTAAAGACTCGAATTTCGCTTTAGATAATGAACGTACCAAGTGCTTCGGTCCGCTAGCATCAGCAGTGATATATGGCAAGTTAATTTCTGTTGAAGTAGAGCTTGACAATTCAATTTTTGCCTTCTCAGCAGCTTCTTTCAAACGTTGTAGCGCCATTGGATCTTTTACTAAATCCATTCCGTTTTCGGTTTTGAATTCTTCAGCCAACCAATCGATAATTACTTGATCAAAATCATCACCACCTAAGTGTGTATCACCATCAGTAGATTTTACTTCGAAAACACCGTCACCTAATTCAAGAATAGAAACGTCATGTGTACCACCACCGCAGTCAAACACAACAATTTTCATGTCTTTATTGGTTTTATCCAAACCATAAGCTAAAGCAGCAGCCGTAGGTTCGTTAATGATACGACGAACTTTTAAGCCTGCAATTTCACCAGCTTCTTTAGTTGCTTGGCGTTGTGCATCGTTAAAGTAAGCTGGAACAGTAATCACTGCTTCGGTAACTTCAGTACCTAAAAAGTCTTCTGCAGTTTTTTTCATTTTTTGGAGAATCATAGCAGATATCTCCTGAGGAGTATATTTACGGTCGTCAATTTCTACTCTAGGAGTATTATTGTCACCTTTAATAACTTTATAAGGAACACGACTAAC